>JBBRFD010000015.1:0-44886 GCA_038224985.1 Reyranellales bacterium | reverse complement strand
GTCTGCTCGCTTTCGACACCGGCCCCGGCAATGCACCGCTCGACGATTGGTGCGCGAGGCGGGCTGGCCTGCGTTTCGATACCGATGGTGCGCTGGCGGCCTCGGGCAAGGTCGATCGCACGCGGCTCGAACATTTCAGCGAGCATCGCTACTTCGCGATCAAGCCGCCGAAGTCGCTCGACCGCGGCGACTTCAATGACGAGTGGGCCGAGGGTCTCAGCGTTGCCGATGGCGCAGCGACCCTGACGCGCGGCACCGCGCGAGCGATTGCCGTGGGGGCAAAGCATTTCCCCGCAAGCCCGAAGCAATGGGTGATCTGTGGCGGTGGTGCACGCAACCCGGCGCTGCTCAAGGCCATCGCGGTGGAAACGCGTGGAAAGATCGTGACGGCGGACGAATTGGGCTGGGATGGCGATGCGCTGGAAGCGCAGGCCTTCGCCTTCCTCGCGGTGCGAGCGCTGCGCGGCTTGCCCTACAGCTTTCCCGGAACAACCGGCGCCCCCGCGCCGATGAGCGGCGGGCGCATCAACAAGCCCTGATCAGGGCTCCTTGTTGCTGGTCGCGCGGCCCGGTGGGGTCTTCAGGCTCTTCTCGACGTACTTGTCGACATCGACGGCGAGCTTGTCGAGCGTGTCGTGGAAGAAGTGGTTGGCGCCCTTCACGACCTTGGCGTCGACCGTGATGCCCTTCTGCAGCGACAGGCGGGCCACCAGCTTCTGGATGTCGGCCAGTGGTACGACCTCGTCCTTCTCGGCGCCGACGATCAGGCCGGAAGCAGGGCAAGGGGCGAGGAAGGCGAAATCGTAGGAATTGGCTGGCGGCGCCACGGAGATGAAGCAGTCGATCTCGGGGCGGCGCATCAGCAGCTGCATGCCGATCCAGGCGCCGAAGGAATAGCCGGCGATCCAGCACGACTTGGCGTCGGCGTTCATGGTTTGCAGCCAGTCGAGCGCGGCGGCGGCATCGGAGAGCTCGCCCATGCCGTTGTCGAAGCGGCCCTGGCTGCGGCCGACGCCGCGGGTATTGAAGCGCAGCACCGAAAAGCCGCGGTTCACGAAGACGTGGAAAAGCGAGAAAACCACCTTGTGGTTCATCGTGCCGCCGTACTGCGGATGGGGATGGAGGATCAGCGCGATCGGCGCATGTTCTTCCTTGCTCTGGTGATAGCGACCCTCTAGGCGACCCTCGGGTCCGGTAAACATCACGTCAGGCATGGAAGCTTCTTAACCTTTGTTGGCTCCGGCCAGGGCTCGGCCGGGGCGCGGTAGGGCAGTTTCCGGTGGGAATCTTATACTTGACCATTCTACTCGGGTTTACTAAGTCCGAGTAGTTAAGTTGGTCTTTCCCGAGAACCCGCCTACGGGGGTCGGGCATATCGTTTCTGACGCCTTGATTTCAAGACTTTTCGGGTGTCGGGGGCGACTTGTCGAGGAATCCGGCCAGAATTCGGTTTTAGGAGGATGCTGTGAAGCTCAGCACCAAGGGACGTTACGCCGTCATGGCGATGGTAGACCTCGCACGGCACGCGCAGGCCAAGCCGGTTTCCCTCTCGGATATTGCGACACGACAGGAAATCTCGCTGTCGTATCTGGAGCAGCTGTTTGCCCGCCTTCGCCGTGCAGATTTGGTCAAGAGTGCGCGCGGTCCGGGCGGCGGCTACCGCCTCGCCAAGGCCTCGGCCGACACACGGGTGTCGGAAATCATCCTGGCCGTCGACGAGCCGATCAAGGCGACGCGCTGCACCGAGATGGGCGCCACCGGCTGCCGCGCCGATCGCAGCAAGTGCCTGACGCACGACCTGTGGGAAGAGCTGGGCAACCAGATTCACAATTTCCTGAATTCAGTGACACTGCACGATGTGCTCGAGCGCAAGTTGGCGCCGCGCATCATCGGGGCGACCGAGCCGACAACGGCCGATTCCTCGATGGCCGCCGCGAACTGAAGGCCAGGCAGCGTGTCCGGTATCGCGTATCTCGACCATAACGCCACCAGCCCGATCCGGCCTGTGGCGTTCGATTCAATGGTCGAGGCGTTGCGGGCCGGCGGCAATCCGTCCTCCGTTCATAAGCAGGGCCGTGCCGCACGAGCACGCATCAATGCAGCGCGCCGCAGCGTTGCGGCGCTGGTCGGCGCTCTGCCGCTGGAAGTCGTGTTCACCTCGGGCGGAACCGAAGCCAATAGCCTGGCGCTGAACGGGACCGGTCGAAAGCGGGTACTCGTGTCGGTGATCGAGCATGACAGCGTGCGGCGTGCGGTGCCTCAGGCCGAAATAATCCCGGTCGATGCCAATGGCGTGGTCGATCTCGCGGAGCTGGAGCGCATGCTCGCGTCGTCGGCCGAACCGGCCCTGGTGTCGGTAATGTTTGCCAACAATGAAACCGGCGTGCTGCAGCCTGTCGCTGAGATCGTGCGTCTGGCCAGAGCGGCGGGTGCTCTCGTCCACTGCGATGCGGTGCAGGGCGCCGGCAAGGTTACGGTCGATCTACATGGCATCGTCGTGGATTACCTCAGCCTGTCGGCACACAAACTCGGTGGCCCGACCGGTGTCGGCGCGCTGATCCTGCGCAATGGCGTGCCCTTCGTCACCGATCGCCGGGGCGGCGGGCAGGAGACCAATCGCCGGGCCGGCACGGAGAACGTGGCGGGCATCGTGGGCTTTGGCGTCGCGGCTGCCGAATCCGGCAAGGGGCTCTCCAGTGACCTGCGTGACCGTCTCGAAGCCGCTTTGCTCGACATCGCGCCCGATGCGCGGATCTTTGGCGCCGGTGTATCGCGCCTGCCCAACACGACCTGTATCTCGATGCCGGGCGTGCAGGCGGAAACCCAGGTCATGGCCCTCGATCTGGCCGGCGTGGCGGTGAGTGCCGGGGCGGCCTGCTCCTCTGGCAAGGTCACGCGCTCGGCAGTGCTGGCGGCCATGGGCGTAAGGGATGCTGAAGCCGAGACGGCGGTGAGGATAAGCTGCGGCTGGAATACCGTTTCGGAGGATATCGAACGCTTGATCGCGGCGTGGCGGGACCTATATATCCGAGTGGGGCGCTCGGATAATCGCCAAGCCCGCGCTGCCTAGGAATTTCAAGGGGTTAGTATGAACGTCTCGACCCATACCCGGCGCAATGACCAGCCGATCTACCTCGACTATCAGGCGACCACGCCGATGGATCCGCGGGTGCTGGAAGTCATGATGCCCTACTTCACGACCAAGTTCGGCAACGCCCATTCGCGCAGCCACAGCTATGGCTGGGAAGCCGAAGAGGGCGTCGAGAAGGCTCGCGCCCAGGTCGCCAAGCTGATCGGCGCGGACGAGAAGGAAGTCATCTTCACCTCGGGCGCCACCGAATCGAACAACCTCGCCATCAAGGGCGTGGCTGAGTTCTACAAGGACCGCCGAAACCACATCGTCACCACCGTGACCGAGCATAAGTGCGTGCTCGATACCTGCCGCCATCTCGAGCAGCAGGGCTTCGAGGTGACCTACTTGCCGGTGAAACAGGACGGGTTAATCGATCTCGACGTGTTGCGCGCCGCCGTCACCGACAAGACGGTGCTGGTTTCCATCATGGCGGTGAACAACGAGATCGGCGTCATCCAGCCACTGGCCGAGATCGGCAAGATCTGCCGCGAGAAGGGCGCCTTCTTCCATACCGACGCGGCGCAGGCTGTCGGCAAGATCCCGCTCGATGTCGAAGCTCTTAACGTCGACCTCATGAGCATCTCGGGCCACAAGATCTACGGCCCCAAGGGCATCGGCGCGCTCTACGTTCGCCGCAAGCCGCGCGTGCGCCTCGTCCCGCTGATTGTCGGCGGCGGCCAGGAGCGTGGTTTCCGCTCGGGCACGCTGCCGACGCCGCTCTGCGTCGGCCTGGGCGAGGCTTGCGAGATCGCCGGGCAGGAGATGGTCGAGGAGGCCAGGCGCCTGACCAAGCTGCGCGACCGCATGCTGAAGGGCCTGCAGTCGAAGCTCTCCGACCTCGTGATCAACGGCGACCTCGAGCATCGCATTCCGGGCAACCTCAACATCAGCTTTGCGTTCGTCGAAGGCGAGTCGCTGATGATGGGCATCAAGAACCTCTCGGTTTCGTCGGGGTCGGCCTGCACTTCGGCTTCGCTCGAGCCGAGCTACGTTCTGCGGGCGCTGGGCGTGGAAGAGGAAATGGCGCATACCTCGCTGCGCATTGGCCTCGGTCGCTTCACCACCGAACTCGAGGTCGACACCGCTGTCGCCGAGCTGGTGGAACAGGTGACCAAGCTGCGCGAAATGAGCCCGCTGTGGGAAATGGCCCAGGCCGGCATCGACATCAAGTCGATCGAATGGGCGGCTCATTGAGCCGCGGAAGATGATTAGGAGAGTGTCATGGCCTATAGCGAAAAACTGATCGACCACTACGAGAACCCCCGCAACGTCGGCTCGCTGGACAAGGGCTCGGAAGACGTCGGCACCGGCCTGGTCGGCGCGCCCGCCTGCGGCGACGTCATGAAGCTGCAGATCAAGGTCGGCGCCGATGGTCTGATCGAGGACGCCAAGTTCAAGACCTTCGGCTGCGGCTCGGCGATTGCCTCGAGCTCGCTCGTTACGGAGTGGGTCAAGGGCAAGACGCTCGATGAGGCCGAGACCATCAAGAATACGGACATCGCCAGGCACCTCGCCTTGCCGCCGGTGAAGATCCACTGCTCGGTCCTGGCCGAAGACGCGATCAAGGCGGCGATCGCCGACTATCGCGCCAAGGCCACCCGGAAAGACGCGTAGCGAATAGGTAGCGTGATGAGCGATACGGTTCAGCCTGCAACGACATCCGCCACGGCCGCCCCGGCAGCAGCGCCGACGACCCCTCGCGTGCGCCGCCCGCGCCCGCAGGTCATGTCGGTGACGCCGCTGGCCGCCGAGCGCATTAAGACCATGATCGAGAACCGTGGCAAGCCGACCGCCGGCATCCGCATCGGCGTGCGTACCAAGGGCTGCTCGGGCATGAGCTATACGCTTGAGTTCGCCGATGCCCAGCAGCCGATGGACGAGATCGTCACTGCCGGCGACGTCAAGCTGCTGATCGATCCCAAGGCCTCGCTGTTCCTGATCGGCACCGAGATGGACTACGAGGAAGAGAAATTGAAGTCGGGTTTCGTGTTCCGGAATCCGAACGAGAAGGGCCGCTGCGGCTGCGGCGAGTCCTTCCACGTCTGATGCTTTTCGTCTGATCGGGCGTCATGGATCATTTCGCGCGGCTGGGACTGCCGGCGGCGCTCGACATCGAGGCGGCGGCGCTCGACCGCGCCTACTTCGCCCTGCAGCGGCAGTGGCACCCGGACCGCTTCGTCACCAAGCCGGCTGAAGAGCGGGCCAAGGCCTCCTCCGAGGCCGCCTCGCTGAACGAAGCCTACCGTACCCTAAAGGATCCGCTGTCGCGTGCCTTGTATCTGGCCGATCTCAACGGCGTAGACATGCCAGCCGATGGCAAGACAATCGACGATCCCGATCTGCTGATGGAAGCCATGGAAGCGCGCGAGGCGCTGCACGACGCCGGCACGACGACGGCGGTCGACGGGTTGGCCGAGGCGGTGTCACAGGACCTGCAAAAGTCCCTTGCGGCGCTGGGCAGTTTATTCTTGGCAAACGACAAGGCCGCTATCAGAAAGGCGCTCCTTCGTCTGCGCTACCTCGACAAGTTCGCCGAGGAGGCGCGCGCGCGCCGCACCAATCTCGAACGGGCGAAAGCCAAAGCATGAGTCTGCTGGAGATCCACGAGCCGGGCGAAACGCCGCTGCCCCATGCGGGCGAGGGCGCGTTGGCCGTCGGCATCGATCTCGGCACGACCAATTCCGTGGTCGCCATCGCCCGTGACGGCGTGCCGGCCGCGCTGCATGACGAGACCGGCAAGGCGTTGATCCCGTCGATCGTTGCCTATCCCGAGGCTGGCGGCGTGCTGGTGGGTGACGATGCCCACGCGCTGCTGGCGACCGAGCCGACGCGCGTCGTTTCCTCGATCAAGCGCCTGATGGGGCGAGGTGCGGCCGACCTGCATACGGTCGCCGGCGTGCTGCCGTACGAGGTCGAACCCGGTACCGGCCAGAACGACATGGTGAAGCTGCGCATCGGCGGCAAGCCGCGTTCGCCGGTCGAGATTTCCTCCGAGATACTGAAAACCCTGCGCCTGCGCGCCGAAGCCGCTCTCGAAAAGCCGGTCGAGCGCGCCGTCATTACCGTGCCGGCCTATTTCGACGATGCCGCGCGCACCGCGACCCGCGATGCCGCCCGCGTCGCCGGCCTCGAAGTGCTGCGGCTGGTCAACGAGCCGACGGCGGCAGCGCTCGCCTACGGACTCGATAAGGGCTCGGAAGGCCTCTACGCCGTCTACGATCTCGGTGGTGGCACTTTCGACTTCTCGCTGTTGCGCCTGGAGAAGGGCGTGTTCCAGGTGCTGGCGACCGGCGGCGATACCGCGCTCGGTGGTGACGATTTCGATCGCGCCATCGCCGAGCGCATGCTGGCTGAGCGCAAGCAGGACGGCGTTGACGACACGGTCGACGAAAGCGCCGTGAAACGCACTCTGGTGCTGGCGCGTCACATGAAGGAGCAGCTCTCCGACCGTGACCAAACGTCGGGCCGCCTCGAGCTGGGCGACACACCGACCTTCCATGCCCTGACGCGCGACGACTTCGACATCATGATCGCGGCCTATGTCGCCAAGACGGTCGAGATCGCCAAGGGTGTGCTTGTCGATGCCGGCATCAAGGTGGGGGAGTTGCAGGGCGTTGTGCTGGTCGGCGGTTCGACCCGCGTGCCGCGCGTACGCAGCGAAGTGGCGGGGTTCCTCGGCAAGCCGCCGCTCACCGATATCGACCCCGACGAGGTTGTGGCGCTGGGTGCGGCCTTGCAGGCCGAGGCGCTGACCGGTGGCGGCGATACGCTGCTGCTCGACGTCACCCCGCTGTCGCTCGGGCTGGAGACCATGGGTGGCATCGTCGAGAAGATCGTGCCGCGCAACACGCCGATCCCGGTACAGCTGGCGCAGGATTTCACCACCTATGAGGACGGCCAGAACGCCATGGTCGTCCATGTCGTCCAAGGCGAGCGCGAGATGGTGGCCGACTGCCGCAGCCTGGCGCGCTTCGAGCTTTCCGGCATTCCGCCGATGGTGGCGGGGGCGGCGCGCATCCGCGTCACCTTCGCCGTCGATGCCGACGGCCTGCTGACCGTCTCGGCCGAGGAGAAGACCACGGGCATTGCCCAGCGCATCGAGGTCAAGCCATCCTATGGCCTTAGCCACGACGATATGGCCGATATGCTCTACGACAGCCTCGACAATGCCGAGGCTGATGTGACGCTGCGCCTGCTGACCGAGTCGCGGGTCGAGTCCAAGCGCACGCTGCTGGCCCTCGACGCAGCACTGGCCAAGGATGACGCGCTGCTCGATGCGGCCGAGCGGACGGAACTGGACACTGCGCGCGAGCGCCTGCTGGCGGCCATCGCCGGCTCCTCGCGCGACGAGATCACCGCAGCGGCCGAAGCCCTAGAGACCATTTCCAAGCCCTTCGCCGAGAAGCGCATGGACCGTGGTATTCGCGAGGCGCTGTCGGGCATGGCCGTCGGCGAACTCGAACGCCGCGTGGCTGAGTAACCGGAGCTGGATATGCCCAAGCTTGTATTCGTGTTGAAGGACGGTTCGCGCAAGGAGGTCGACGCGCCACTCGGCCTGTCGGTGCTGGAGGTCGCTCACCGCAACCATGTCGACATCGAAGGCGCCTGCGAGGGCTCGCTCGCCTGCTCGACCTGCCATGTCGTGGTCGAAAAGGAATGGTTCGACAAGCTCGCTCCGGCCAGCGAGGACGAGGAGGACATGCTCGACCTAGCCTTTGGCCTTACCCATACTTCGCTCCTGGGCTGCCAGATCCTCATGTGCGACGAACTGGACGGCCTGGTCGTCCGGCTGCCCGCCGCCACCCGCAACATGATGGTGGACAAGTAATGGCGAAAAAGCTGCGCTGGACCGACGTCCGCGACATCGCCATCGAGCTGGAAGAGGCCCATCCCGACGTAGATAATGTAAACCTGCGCTTCACCGACCTGCACAAGTGGGTGATGGAGCTACCGGATTTCGAGGACGACCCCAACCGCTCCAGCGAGAAGATCCTGGAAGCCATCCAGGCCGTCTGGATCGAGGAGCGCGATTAGGCGCTCTCGACAAGGTGAAGGGATGAAAGCGTGCGACACGCCGTAATTTAGTCGAAAAGGGCGGTGAAATTGCCCGCTTGGGAGGCATTCGATGATGGCCATTTGGGTCCGGAAACTTGGCCTCGCGCTCTTCGTGGCAGCGGGGCTTTCGGCGTGCGCTGGCGAGGGCGTGCAGCCGGGCGTCGTCAACACGTCCGCGGCGGCTCCGGTTGCCGGGGCCGGTGACAGCGGCCGCGTCGTTTCCATCCGCGAGGTTGGCCTGCGCGGCGGCGGTGGACCGGGCAGCGGCCCAGGGAACGGAACGGTGATGGGCGGCGTTATCGGTGGGTTGGGCGGTGCTGCCATCGGCGGCGCCACCAGCCGGTCGGTTGGCGGGGGCTTGGTGGGCCTGCTGATTGGTGCGGTCGGCGGCGCGATTGCCGGAACGATCGTCGACCGTCAGTCCGGCGTCGGCAGGGGTATCGAAGTCACGGTGCAAAAAGACAACGGTGCAACGGTTACCGTCGCCCAGCGCGACGATGGCGATGTACAATTAGGCGACCGCGTCCAGGTCGTGACGGACCGCAATGGGGTCTCCAAGGCGGTACGGAATAACAGTGACCGGCCTGTTGACTAGCAGTTTAATCCGAGGGGAAAATTAAATGTTCAATGCGATTCGCAGTCTTTTCGTTCCGCTGGCCTTGGCCACCGGATTCGCCAGCACCCTTACGGCCTGCACCGAAAGCAACGGCGCCGTTCAACCTGGCGTCGTGCAGACCTCGTCGCAGGGCGGCGGCTACGGTTATCGCGGCGAAGCCGGTCGTGTCGTCTCGATCCGCGAAGTGAATGTGCGCGGTGGCCGCCAGTCGGGTGTCAGCGACGGCACGCTGGTTGGCGGCGGCGTCGGCCTGGCCGGCGGTGCCGCCATCGGTGCGGCGACGACCAAGTCGGTCGGGGGCGCCCTGGTCGGCGGTCTGTTGGGCGCGGTTGCCGGCGGCATCGCCGGCACGGCAGTCGACCAGAATTCGGGTAAACGCGGTATCGAAGTCACCATCCAGAAGGACGACGGCCAGACCATCGCCGTCGCCCAGCGCGACGACGGCGACGTGCAGATGGGCGACCGCGTCCAGGTCGTCTACGACCGCAACGGCGTCGCCAAAGCCGTGCGCGAGGGTGGCGGCTACCGCCGTGACTACTAGCAGCGCCTGACAGCGGGGCCTATATAGGCCCCGCCATGGCTCTCAATTCCCTCGGCATCGACAAGACTCCTGCCGCCACCCGCGTGGTCGTCGCGATGTCAGGCGGCGTCGATTCGTCTGTGACGGCGGCCGTCCTGCGCGAGCAGGGATACGATGTCGTGGGCGTGACGCTGCAGCTTTACGATCAGGGCGTCGCGGTCGGAAAGACCGGGGCCTGCTGTGCCGGCCAGGACATCGACGATGCCCGCCAGGTGGCCGAGCGGTTGGCCATCCCGCATTACGTCCTCGACTACGAAAGCCGCTTCCGTGCCGAGGTCATGGATTCCTTCGCCGATGCCTATATGCGCGGCGAGACGCCGGTGCCCTGCATCGCCTGCAATCGCACGGTGAAGTTCCGCGACCTGCTCAGGACCGCCCGCGAGCTGGGCGCCGAGGCGCTGGCCACCGGCCACTACGTCCGTCGCGTCATGGGCGAGGCGGGGCCCGAGCTGCATCGCGGCGCCGACCCGGCGCGTGACCAGAGCTATTTCCTCTTCGGCACGACGCAGGAGCAGCTCGACTTCCTGCGCTTTCCGCTGGGCGACCTGCCCAAGAGCGAGACGAGGGCGCTGGCGGAGCGTTTCGAGCTGGCCGTGGCGGAGAAGCCCGACAGCCAGGACATCTGCTTTGTGCCGGGCGGCAACTACGCCTCGGTGATCCAGAAGCTGCGCCCCGAGAGCATCGAGGCTGGCGACATCGTCGATCTGCAGGGCCGCACCGTTGGTCGGCATGACGGCATCGTGCATTTCACCGTCGGCCAGCGCCGTGGCCTTGCCTTGGGCCAGCGCGATGGCACGGCCAACGATCCGCTCTATGTCGTTCGACTGGAGCCCGAGGCGCGCCGCGTCGTCGTTGGCCCGCGCTCCGCGCTTGGCCGTGAGAGCGCGTCGCTCTACGACGTGAACTGGATCGGCCCGGCCTTCAGGGGTGCGCTGCCCGTTCAGGTGCGGGTGCGCTCCTCGCAGGCCCTGCGACCGGCCTCGGTGGTGACCGAAGGCGACACCTGGAGGGTTCAATTCGACCAGCCGGAACAGGGCGTCTCGCCCGGCCAGGCCTGTGTCATCTACGACGCCGCGACCGGCAGCCGCGTCCTTGGCGGCGGCTTCATCCGCCGGTTTTCTTGACACAAAGCGGCCCCGCCGCTTAATAGCGCCCACCCATGGCTGGGTAGCTCAGCTGGTTAGAGCACGGCACTCATAATGCCGGGGTCGGCGGTTCAAGTCCGCCCCCAGCTACCATTTTCAGGCCCCCGGATCGTGCGGAGTTCCGCCCGAACCGGGGGCCTTTCATTTGGTCTGCGTTTCGCTCAATTTAGCCGGATGCCGAATGGCCAAAACCGCGAGACCGACGTTGTCATCATAGGCGCCGGGCCGGTTGGCCTGTCGACGGCAACAGTGAGGCTTGCGATGAAAAGACGGATTCTGACACAGGTACTGCTGATCGCGTTGGCGGGAGCGCCGGCCTTTGCCGCGGATCCGTTGCCGGCGATGCAGGAGACGCCGAGTCTGCTGAATCAGGTGAAGTCGGGCGCATTGCCGCCGGTCGACAGGCGCATTCCCCGGCCGCCCCGGATCATCGAGGCGTTCGCCGGCGGCGATGGCCCGGGCAAGCACGGTGGCCAGCTCAATATGCTGATCGCGAGCGCACGCGATACCCGTCTGATGACGGTCTACAGCTACGCTCGCCTGATCGTCTACGACGACAAGATGAAGCTGCATCCGGACATCCTCGAGAGCTATGGGGTCAAGGAGGGGCGGGAGTTCACCCTGAAGCTCCGCGCCGGCCACAAATGGTCGGATGGCCATCCCTTTACCACCGAGGACTTCCGCTTCTTCTGGGAGGACGTCGCCAACAACAGCGATCTCTCCCCCTCCGGTCCGTCCGTCGAGCTCCTCGTCGATGGCAAGCCGCCCAAGGTCGAGATCCTGGACGAACTGACCATCCGCTACAGCTGGGACAAGCCCAACCCTTATTTCATCGAGAGCCAGGCCCGCGCCGCTCCGCTTTTCCTGTTCCGTCCGGCGCACTACCTCAAGAAACTCCATGGCAAGTACACGCCCGAGGAAGAGATCCTGAAGCTTTTCAAGGGCAGCCGCTGGGAAAACATCTACCGGCGCCAGGACGTGATGTACGGCAACAGCAATGTCGACATGCCGACGCTCAATCCGTGGGTGCTCACGACGGTCCCGCCGGCCCAGCGCTTCGTCTTCGTGCGCAATCCCTACTATCACCGCATCGACCAGAAGGGACAGCAGCTGCCCTATATCGACGACGTGACCATGACCGTGGCGGCGACCAACCTTATCCCCGCCAAGGCAGGCCTCGGCGAGGCCGACCTCCAGCCACGCCATATCAACATGCGCGACTACACCTTCCTGAAGAAGAGCGCCAAGACATCGGGCGTCAACGTTCATTTGTGGGAGTCGGGCTCCGGCTCTCAGATCGCGCTCTACCCCAACCTGAACGCGAACGACGTGGAATGGCGCAAGCTTATGCGCGAGGTCCGCTTTCGCCGTGCGCTGTCGCTGGCCATAGACCGGGAGGAACTGAACGAGATCGTCTACATCGGTCTGGCCAAGCCCTCCAACAACACGATCATGGAGCGTTCCGAGCTTTTCAAACCGGAATATGCGACCGCGTGGACGAAATACGATCTAAAGCTCGCGAACAAGCTTCTCGACGAGGTCGGCCTGGGCAAGCGTGGCGCCGATGGCATCCGCCTGCTGCCCGATGGCCGGCCGGCGACCATCGTGGTCGAGCATGCCAGCGAGGAGACCGAGGACACGGATGCCCTGCATCTGATCGGCGATTTCTGGAAGAGGGTCGGCATCAGGATGCTGACCAAGCCGCAGACCCGCGAGAACTTCCGGCTGAGGGCGTTTTCCGGTGAAGCGATCATGACGGCATTCGCCGGCGTCGTGACTGCCTTGCCGACGATCAACACAAGTCCCAAGGAGTTCGCGCCGAGCATGCAGGGCGGTCTTCAGTGGTCGCGTTGGGGCATGTTCGTGGAATCGAAGGGCACGCAAGGCGAGAAATGCGACATGCCATCCGCCTGCAAGCTGATGGATTACCTTAAGGAATGGGAGACTGCGGTCGACCCCGCGGCGCGGCGCAAGGCCTGGGACGAGATCCTCAGTGCCAACGCCGACGAGGTCTTCAGTATCGGCACGGTAAACGGCGTTCGCCAGCCCATCGTCGTTGGACCGAAAGTCCGCAACGTACCCAAGGAGGGGTACTACGCCTGGGATCCCGGTGGATACATAGGTCTCTACCAGCCGGACACGTTCTGGATCGGCCCGTAGGCCACTCACCCGCCGATACCTTCAAAAATGCACAATTTCGACACCGAGAACGGTTAGGGTTTGTATAGCTGGCGGAGCAGCCGGCGATATTTCGCGGTCCTTCTAGTCAGGAAATGTCCATGCTGAAAAGATTCGCTGCTGCCACATTGGCGACCTTGGTTCTTTCCGGAGCGGCGCAGGCCGAGCCGGCTATCTACACTTGGACGGGGTATGGCCTGAATGTCCCCGGAAGCGGCAAGTGCCCGACCTACCAGATGACGATCGACGTAACGGTCGACGGCACGGACGTACAGGGCCGCTTCCTGCAGGAAGGTCGGACGGAGCGGAATTTCAAGGCGACGCTTGGTGCCGACATGAAGTTCAAGACGACGGCCGTCGTCGGTGGTGGCAACAAGATGGACGTCGTCGGCTCCCTCAAGGAGAGCGCTTCCACCATCATGCTCGACGGCTATTGCCTGTTCGAGGGCAAACTCACGAAGAAGGCGTCAACCGCCCCGGTTACTCAGTAGAGGCCTCGGGCCCCGCTTGAACTGGGGCTTTCATTTGCCGGCGGTTTCGCCCATTTTGGCCGCATGCCCAGTGGACAAACCCACAATACCGACGTTGTCATCATCGGCGCCGGGCCGGTCGGCCTGTTCGCGGTGTTCGAGTGCGGCATGGTCAAGCTGCAGTGCCACGTCGTCGACGTCCTCGACGATGCCGGCGGCCAATGTACGGCGCTTTACCCGGAAAAGCCGATCTACGACGTGCCGGGCTTTCCGCGCATCGAGGCGGCCGAGCTGATCGTGCGGCTGAAGGCGCAGGCAGCGCCGTTCCGGCCGGTCTATCACCTGGGTGAGCAGGTTTCGTCGCTGGAGCGCGCCTCGGGTGGGCTGTGGCGGGTCGGTACCTCCAAGGGAACGGTCATCCTCGCCAAGGCTGTCATCATTGCCGCCGGAGTCGGCGCCTTCGGCCCCAACCGGCCGCCGCTGCCCGGAATCGAGGCCTATGAGGGCAAGAGCGTCTTCTACTACGTGACCCAGCGCGAGACCTTCCGCGGCAAGCGCATCGTCATTGCCGGTGGCGGCGATACCGCTGTCGACTGGGCGCTGTCGCTGTCGGAGATCGCCGGCCGCATTTCAGTCGTCCATCGCCGCGACAAGTTCCGCGCCGCGCCGGAGAGCGAGGCGCAGCTCAAGGCGCTGGCCAAGGCGGGGAAGATCGATCTGGTGGTGCCGTATCAGCTCGAAGGGCTGGAAGGCGCCAACGGCAACCTCAAGGCCGTGATCGTAACCATGCTCGACGGCCAACCGAAGAAGATCGAGGCCGATATCCTGCTGCCGTTCTTCGGCCTGTCGATGTCGCTGGGGCCGATCGCCGACTGGGCGCTGGAACTGGAGCGCAACCAGATCGCCGTCGATGCCGCGACAGCGGCGACCAGCAAGCAGGGCGTCTTCGCCATCGGCGACGTGGTGACTTATCCCGGCAAGCTGAAGCTCATTCTGACCGGCTTCGCCGAAGCGGCCATCGCGGCGCGCTCGGCTTATGCACTCGTCCATCCCGATACGCCGCTGCATTTCGAATATTCGACGACCTCGGGACTGCCCTCGGCTTAGGCGACCGCGAGCTTCCGCAAAGCCGCCAGCCGGGCGGCATAGGGTGGCAGGTTTTCCGGTACGACGACCGGCGGCACGATCTGCTCGGCGAAGTGACAGGCCACGGTATGGCCGTCGCTCAAGCTGCGCTGAGCCGGCTCCTCGACGCGGCAGCGCTCCTGGGCATGGGCGCAGCGCGTATGGAAGCGGCAACCGGGCGGCGGGTTGAGCGGGCTCGGCACGTCGCCGGAGAGGCGGATGCGCTCGCGCTTCGCGGTGGGATCGGGCACCGGCACGGCAGAGAGCAGCGCTTGCGTATAGGGATGGCGCGGCATCGCGAACAAGGCGCGCTTGGGCGCCAGTTCGACGATCTTGCCGAGATACATCACGGCCACGCGGTCGGCGATGTGGCGCACCACGGCAAGATCGTGGGCAATGAAGATGTAGGAAAGGCCAAGGCGGCGGCGCAGGTCCTGCAGCAGGTTGATGACCTGGGCCTGAATCGAGACGTCGAGGGCCGAAACCGGCTCGTCGCAGACGATGAGTTTCGGACGGGAGGCGAGCGCGCGGGCGATGCCGATGCGCTGGCGCTGGCCGCCGGAGAATTCATGCGGGTAGCGCAGCGCATGCCAGGCCGAAAGGCCGACTTCGGTCAGCAGGCCATCGATGCGCCGGCGCAGGTCGGCGGCGTCCGAGGCGATGCCGTGCAGGCGCAGCGGCTCGGCGAGCGCCTGGCCCACCGTGAGGCGCGGGTTCAGCGAGGCATAGGGATCCTGGAAGATGATCTGCATGTCGCGGCGCAGCGTCCGCAGCTGGCGGCGGTCGAGCGCGCGCACGTCGCGGCCCTCGAAGTCGATGCTGCCGCTGGTCGCCTCGAGCAGGCGCAGGATCATGCGGCCGGTCGTCGACTTGCCGCAGCCCGATTCGCCGACCAGCGCCAGGACTTCACCGGCGGCGACGTCGAAGGAGAGGCCATCGACGGCGCGCACCGTGCCGACGGCGCGCTGGAAGACGATGCCCTTCTTGACGGGGAAATGCTTGGTCAGGCCCTGGATGGAGAGAAGCGGCGCCGTCATAGGGCCAGTGTCTCGTCCAGCGGGGCGCGCCAGCAGGAGACGCGATGTCCGGGTGCGATCTCGCGCAGGCTGGGCTGCTCGGCCCGGCACTTGTCCTCGGCCAGTGGGCAGCGCGGGCTGAAGCGGCAGCCCTCAGGCAGGGCATAAGGATTGGGCACAACGCCCTCAATGGCGGTGAGGCGCTCTTCCTCGTCGCCGGTCAGACGCGGGATCGAGCCCAGCAGGCCAAGTGTGTAGGGGTGCTGCGGATCGGCGAACAGATCCGCGACATTCGCCTCCTCGACGATCTTGCCGGCATACATGACGATGACGCGATGGGCGATCTCGGCCACCACGCCAAGGTCATGTGTGATCAGCATGATGGCGGCGCCTGTGCGCTCGCGCAGGTCGCGCAGCAGGTCGAGGATCTGCGCCTGGATGGTGACGTCGAGGGCAGTCGTCGGTTCGTCGGCGATCAGGATCTGCGGATCGCAGGCCAGCGCCATCGCAATCATGACGCGCTGGCGCATGCCGCCGGAGAGCTGATGCGGATATTCGTCGAGACGGGTCTCGGGTGAGGGTATCTTGACCAGCTTCAGCATCTCGAGCGCGCGGGCACGGGCTTCCTTGTTGCCGATGCCCTGATGCAGCTGGATGCCCTCGACGATCTGCTGGCCTACGGTATGGACCGGATTGAGGCTGGTCATCGGCTCCTGGAAGATCATAGAGATGGCGCCGCCACGCACGGCGCGCATCTCGTTCTCCGAGAGTTCGAGGAGATTGCGGCCGTCCAGCCGGACTTCGCCGCTGGCGAGCCTGCCCGGTGGATTGGGCACCAGTCGCATGATCGAGAGCGACGTCACCGACTTGCCGCAGCCCGACTCGCCCACGATGCCGAGCGTCTCGCCCGGTGCCAAGGTGAAACTCACGCCATCGACGGCCGCGAAGACGCTGCCGGCGGACCGGAATTCGGTCCGCAGGTTTTTCACTTCGAGGAGGGGGCGGTTGCCTCCGTCCACGTCAGTCGACCGGACGCGACTGCGGCAGGCGATCCTTCTTGGCGTAAACCGGCGGCGACAGGCCGTCGGCGTCGCGGCCGGCCCAGTCGCGTTTGCTCACCGTCGAGAGCCGGCGACGTTGGCCTTCGATCAGGCCGGCGGTCGCGGCCTCGACGTCGACGGTCAGCACCTTGCCGTCCTTCACCACCTGCGTGCCGTCGACATAAACGTGGCGGATGGCGCGGTCGCCGGCGGAGTAGATCAGGCTGCGCACCGGCTCGTGGCTCGGCTGCATGTAAGGATGGCTCATGTCGACCAGCGAGAAGTCGGCCTTGGCACCCGGCGCCAGGCGGCCGAGGTCGGGACGGCGCAGCATCTTGGCGCCGCCGATGGTTGCCGCCTCGAAAGCGTGGCGTGTCGTGCCCATCTTGTAGTTCATGGTGAAGACGCGGGCGAGGTAGCAGACCAGCCGGATCTCATCGAGCATGTTGTGCGGGAAGGTATCGGTGCCGATGCCAACGGTGATGCCGGCATTCATGTAGCGCCCGATCGAGTTCATCACCATGCCGCGCCGCGCGAACACCGTCGGGCAATGCGCCACCGATGCACCCGAGTCGCGCAGCATCTCGAAGTCGTTGGCATGCGGGTAATGTATCTGCGGATGGTCGTTGAGGAAGATGCCGTGGCCGATGATCAGGTCAGGCCCGAGCACGCCGATCGAGTCGAGCCACTCGATAGGTGTCTTGCCGTGGCGATGGACCATCTCGTGGAATTCGACAACGGCCTGACAGGCATGGGTCTGCATCGGCAGGCCGCGCCGCTTGGCTTCCTGCAGGGCGTCCTTGAAGTAGCCCTCATGGCAGGTGTCGATCTGCGACGGGCCGACCATGCCGGAAATGCGACCGCTGGGATGCCTGGCGGCTTCATCGAGAGTCTTCATCGCCATCTCGAAGGCCTTGTCGCCGGCCTTCTCGTCCCAGGCGTATTCCACCGTATGGCCGTTCTTGGTGTACCAAGCGCCCTGGCGCATCATCGGGCAGACGACGGCGCGGATGCCGGTCGAGGCGAGGTCGTCGACCCAGCCTTCGCGCGACATCGAGAGATCGGAAATCGTCGTGACGCCGCTCTTCAGCAACTCGGAGAGCGCCACCTTGGTGGAGGGGCCTGCATCCTCGGGATTGAGGCCGAAGACCGTGAGGTATTCGTAAAGTGAGCTTTGGCCCAGCTTGTCGCTGCCATATTCCTCGGTCAGGCCCTTGTTGGCCGGCTCGGAGAAGGGATGGCTGTGCACGTTGACGAATCCCGGGATCGCCATGAAGCCGGAGCCCGGGATCGTCGTGTCGGCCGTACCGGTGTAGCCCGGCCCGACATGGACGACCTCGTTGCCCTTGAACACGAGGTCGGCTTTCTCGAGATAGACGTGCCGCTGTTCGGCCTCGTCCCACGCAACCACGTGGTCGAGGCCGGCGATCTTGGTCGTCTTCATTGGCGTTTCTTCCCTTGTCGATGACGTGGCTGCTTATTTCAAGGCGATGCCCAGGCCCTTGTAGAGCCCGCAGCCGTAATTGCCGTGTGCCTTGATCGGCTTCAGCTTCGCACCTGCCACGACGAACAGCGGCTCGTGATAGAGCGGGATCCAGACCGCCGCGTCATGCACCTTCTGCTGCACGGTCTGATAGGACGAGGTGCGGGTGGCGTCGTCGAGTGCCTGGCTGCCCTTGTCGAGCAGCTCGTCGGTCTCCTTGTCCTTCCAGTTCATGCGATTGGGCGTCGGCGTATTGGCCGAGCGGAAGTAGAGGTTGAGCGCGTCGCCGGCACTGACATAGGGGAAGCTCATGCCGAAGGCATCGAACTCCTGCGTCGCCAGCTTGCCCCAGGCCACGGTCGAGTCGAAGAGCTGGATCTTGAGATCGATACCGACCTTGCGCAGGTCGCCCTGCACGGCTTCGGCGATCTCCTTGAAGGCGCCTGAGATACCGTAGATCAGCGGCGCCAGCTTCTTGCCGTCCTTCTCGCGGAAGCCGTCGGCGCCCTTCTTCCAGCCGGCCTCGTCGAGCAGCCTCTCGGCCTCCTTGATGTTCTGGCCGTAGATCGACTTGTCGAGCTTCGGATTGAAGTCGAGCACAGTCGGAATCAGCATGGTGTCGGCGGGCTCGGCGAAGCCGAAGGTCACGGCCTCGGTGATGGCCTTCTGGTCGACGGCGAGGTTGATCGCCTTGCGCACGCGCACGTCGCTCACCAGTTCCTTGTCGACCTTGAAGCCAATGAAGTAGCTCCAGAAATAGTTCTCGGCCTTGGAGACGCTGAGCCTCTTGTCGGCCATCAGGTCCTTCAGCGCCCAATAGGGCACGTATTGGCTGGCATCGGCCTGGCCGGCCTGCAGGGCGGTGACGCGGGTGTTTTCTTCCGGCACGACCTTCCAGATCACCTTGTCGACCTGGGCCTCGGTGGCGTCATAGATGCCCGGGCCCCACTTGTAGCCGGCATGCTTGGTGATCACCGTAGAGTCGCGCGGCGTCCAGCTTTCCATGCAGAAGGGGCCGGTGCCGTCGAAGGCCTTGACGCCGAAATCGGTGCCGAGCGCCTTGGCCTGCTCGGCATTGACGATGGTGTGGAAGTATTGCGAGACCTGATAGAGCAGCTCGGAGAACGGCTTCTTCAGCTTGTATTCTACGGTGTAGTCGTCGGCCGCCGTGATCTTGTCGACGTCGCCCATGCGCCACTTCACCAGGCCCTTGGTCTCGGGATCGAGCCAGCGCTCATAACTCGCGACCACATCCTTGGCGGTCAGCTTCTTGCCGCTGCAGAAGGTGACGTCGTTGCGCAACTTGAAGGTGTAGAGAAGGCCGTCCGGCGAGACCGTCCAGCTCGTGGCGATGCCAGGCTTCAGCGTCTTCATGTCGAAGTCGAGGTTCACCAGGGTGTCGCCGATCATGTAGAGCACCTCGGCGCCCGAACGGGACGTCGATTTGTGCGGATCGTAGCGGTCGGTATCGATCTCGCGCACGATCGTCACGGTCTTCTGCGCGAGGGCCGGTGTTGCGCCCAGCGCCGCCATCGCTGCGAACGCACTCCACATCAGTCGTTTGCTCATTTTGACCTCCTATTGTCTGAGCTTGGGGTCCAGGGCATCGCGCATGGCGTCGCCCAGGATATTGAACGCGAGAACAACGAGAAAAATCGCGGCGCAAGGCACGGTCGAGACATGCGGCGCGATGGAGAGGAACTTGCGGCCGTCCGCGGCCATGCTGCCCAATTCCGCCGTCGGCGGCTGGGCGCCGAGGCCAAGGAAGGAGAGGGCGGCGCCCAACAGGATCGCTTGGCCGAGCTGCAGCGTCATATAGATGAGGATGGTCGGCACGCAGTTGATGGCGAGGTAGCGCCAGATCAACGCCGCGTCGCCGAGGCCGACGGCGCGGCCGGCCTCCATGTATTCCTGCTGCATGATCGAGGCGGCCGCACCGCGCGCGATGCGGGCGATGGAAGGGACGGCCGCGATCGAGAGCGCGATCACCAGCGAGGTAAGACCGGTGCCGAGCACGGCGGCGATGGCCAGTCCGAACAGGATCGAGGGGAAAGAGAGCAGCACGTCGATCAACCGCATCAGCGGCGCGTCGAGGCGTTTGAAGTAAGCGGCCAGCAGACCGATCAGCGCGCCCAGGCTGCCGCCGACCACGACGGCGAGAATGCCCATGCTGAGCGTCGCGCGCAGGCCGAAGAGGATGCGGGTAACGAGATCGCGGCCCTGGCCGTCGGCGCCCAGCAGGAAGTCGGGGCAGCGCGCGCCACCGGGAGGGCACAGCCGCAGGCGCATGTTGTTGGAGTAGGGATCGTAGGGTGCGATCCATGGCGCGAGGATCGCTGCCGCGATCACGAGAATGAGGAACCCGGCGGCGATGGCGGCCGCCGGATCGCCGAGGATGCGCCGCCAGATCGCGTTCTTGCGGCGGATCGCAGCGATGGCGCGCTGGTCGGCGGTTTGCGCCAGTGGGAGAGCGGCGTCGGTCATGCGCGCGCTATTCGCGGATCGAGATAGGCGTAAAGCACATCGACGATCAGGTTTACCGTCATGAAGCCGACGGCCAGGATCAGGATGGCGCCTTGGGCCAGCGGGAAGTCGCTCGAGGTGATGGCGCCGACCGCCATACGGCCAACGCCGGGCCAGGCGAACATGGTCTCGGTGACGATCGAGCCGCCGAGTAAAAAGCCGATCTGCAGGCCGACCAACGTGACGACCGGGATCAGCGCGTTGCGCAGGGCGTGGTGCACGGTGACGCGCCAGTCCGAGGCGCCCTTGGCGCGCGCGGTGCGGACATAGTCGGCGCCCAGCGTTTCCAGAAGTGACGTGCGCGTCATGCGCGCGACCGGACCGACGAAGACGGCGCCCAGCGTCAGCGCGGGCAAAATGATGTGCATGAAGCCGCTGGCGGTCCAGATCGGCCCGTCGCGGCCCTGGAAGGGCAGCAGGCCGGCGCCGCCGACGTATTGGATGAGCAGCAGGCCGACCCAGAAGACCGGCACGGATACGCCCATGACCGAGAGGCCCATGATGGCGCGGTCTGCCAGGGTACCGCGTTTGCGGGCGGCCAGCGTGCCCAGCGCGATGCCGAGCGGAACCGCCCAGATCAGGCAGGCCAGCATCAATTCGACGGTCGGCCACAGGGTGAAGGCGATTTCCTCCACGACCGTGCGGTTGGAAATCATCGAGCGGCCGAGGTCGAGCTGGACCACGCGGCCGAGATAGCGGGCGAATTGCACATAGATCGGCTTGTCGAGGCCCATATCGCGGCGGATCGCCTCGACGTCGGCCTTGGTCGCGGTCGGGCCGGCAACGACGGTGGCAGGATCGGTCGGCACGACCTGCAGCAGAAGGAAGCCGATCAGCAGCACGCCCAGCAGCACCGGCAGCGAAATCATCAGTCGATGGGCGATATGACGCGCCATGGTCCTTAAAGCCTGTTCCCCTTTCAGGATCGTATCGTGGCTGGCATGATCATGCTGCAAAAAACGCGCCGGAGAAGATGCATGACCGCAGGAAAGCTGACCGAGAACGCCAAGGGCGTCTACATCATTGCCGCGACGCCCTTCACCGATGACGGCGCGCTCGATCTGCAGAGCGTCGACACGCTGACGGATTTCTACCTGCGATCCGGCGTCCATGGCTTCACGCTGCTCGGCATGATGGGCGAGGCGCACAAGCTTTCGCCCGACGAGTCGGTCTCCGTCGTCAATCGCGTCATCGCCCGCGCCGGCAACAAGCAGATCATTGTCGGCGTCAGCCATGCCGGCCTGGAGAATGTGCGGCGCCTGTCGCACGAGGTCATGATCGCCGGCGCCGCCGGCGTCATGGTGGCGCCGCCGACGGGCCTCAAGGGCGACGACGGCATCTACAATTACTATGCGCAGGTCTTCAAGGCGCTCGGGCCGGACATCCCGGTCGTCTATCAAGACTATCCGCAGACCACCGGTGTCTATCTGCCGGTGCCGGTCTTCGAGCGGCTGGTCGACGACTTCAAGCAGCTGGTCATGCTGAAGCACGAGGATGCGCCCGGTCTCGCCAAGCTCACACGCGTGCGCGAGGGCGAACAGAAGCCCGGCCGCCGCCGTGTTTCGATCCTGGTCGGCAATGGCGGACTCTATTATCCGCAGGAGATGCGGCGCGGCGCCGATGGCGCCATGACGGGCTTTGCCTGGCCGGAGATGCTGGTCGAGGTCTACAACCTCTTCGCCGCCGGTAAGGCGGAGGAGGCGGAAGACCTCTTCGATATCTATTTGCCGCTGGTGCGGCACGAAGTGCAGCAGGCGATCGGCATGGCGCTGCGCAAGGAAGTGCTGTTTCGTCGCGGCGCCATCAAGAGCCCTGCGCAGCGCGCGCCCGGCTCGTCGCTGACGGCGGCCGACAAGACCGAACTCGATTCGCTGATCGCTCGCATGGAGCGGCGGCGCGCCGAGGCGGGACACGTTACGAAAATCGCAGCGGAGTAGAGTAAATGGCCGAATACGATCTCGTCATCCGCAACGCCAAAATCGTCACGGCGGAAAGCCAGAGCGAGGGCGATATCGCCGTCAAGGACGGCATAGTCGTAGCCCTCGGCGGAGCTGTGAAGGGCGCCGGCACGCGCGAGATCGACGCCGGTGGAAAGTTCGTCCTGCCGGGCGGCGTCGACAGTCATTGCCATATCGAACAGAAGTCGGGATTCGGCATCATGTGTGCCGACGACTTTTATAGCGGCACTGTGTCGGCCGCCTTTGGTGGTACGACGACAGTCATTCCCTTCGCTGCCCAGCATCGCGGCATGTCGCTGCGCCAGGTGGTGAAGGAGTATCACGAGGCCGCCACACCCAAGGCCGTCATCGACTACGCTGTCCATCTCATCGTTACCGACCCGACGCCGCAGGCGCTGGGGCAGGAGCTGCCGGCGCTGATCAAGGACGGCTACACCTCGTTCAAGATCTACATGACTTACGACGCCATGAAGGTCAGCGACTATCAGATGCTCGACATCCTGGCGTTGGCGCGGCGCGACGGCGCGCTGGTCATGGTGCATGCCGAGAATCACGACATGATCAACTGGCTGGCCCATCACCTGGTCGACCAGGGCCATGTCGCACCCAAATTCCATGCCATCGCCCATGCGCGGCTCGCCGAGGCCGAGGCGACCAATCGCGCCATTTCGCTGGCGCGTCTCGTCGATGCGCCACTGCTGCTGGTCCATATGTCGGAGATCGAGGCCATCGAGACGCTGCGCCAGGCGCAGAAGAAGGGCCTCAAGATCTTCGGCGAGACCTGCCCGCAATATATCGCGCTCACCGCCGACGACATGGACAAGCCCGGCGTGCAGGGTGCCATGTGGTGCTGCAGCCCGCCACCGCGCGATTCGGCGGCGCAGGAAGCGGTGTGGGAGGCGCTGAAGGACGGCACCTTCCAGACCTTCTCGTCCGACCATGCGCCCTACCAGTTCAATGCCGGCGGCAAAATCCCCAAGGGCGACAAGACGACCTTCAAGGAAATGGCCAATGGCGTGCCGGGCCTCGAAGTGCGCCTGCCGCTGCTGTTCTCCGAGGGTGTCCAGAAGGGACGCATCACCCTGCAGCAGTTCGTGGCGCTGACCTCCGCCAATCACGCCAAGCTCTACGGCCTATACCCGAAGAAGGGCACCATCGCGGTCGGCTCCGATGCCGACTTCGCCATCTGGGATGCCGACAAGGAGGTAACGATCCATTGGAAGGACCTGCACGACAACGTTGGCTACACACCTTACGAAGGCCGCCAGATTCGCGGCTGGCCGACGACTGTCGTCAGTCGTGGCCGCGTCGTGGTCGAGAACGGCAAGCTCAACGCCGAACGCGGCAGCGGCAAGTTCCTCCCGCGCACCTCGCCCGATTCGTCGCGTCCGCAAGGCGAGTCGGCGCCGGAACTCAAGGCGATGTCGAAGTTCGGTCTCAAGCCGCTCTTCTGACTAAACAGAATGTCCCTTATCAAGAAAGGATTGGTTGCGGCGCTGTTGAGCGCGATGGTTGGTGTCTCGCCATTGTTCGCGCAGTCGCCGATTTTTTCTTGGGCATTCTTCTTCGAGCCAGAATCGGTTGCGATCAGGAAAGTTCACGAGAAAACGCCTGAGCATATGGCACGCTTTGCGGCAACCCTTCGCGCGGATTGCGACAGGCTTCGGATCGTTGGCTATGCGCTAGAATCAGAAATCGTGCGCGGGGGGAGGGACTTGGCGATGAAGCGGGTGCTTGCAGTACGAGATGCTGCGATTTCTCACGGAGTGCCAGATCGAATGATAGTTTTGCAGACGAATGTGTCACAAGATTCGGAAGAAGCGAGTGGCCGTCGCGTTTAAGCGTTCATTACCTTCCCTCCAGATGCCATCTTTGAAAAACTGACACGCGATCCCAGTGACATCCCGCCACAAGACGCGCTCTTCTATGGGGTTCGGGTAACGCTTCCAGATGGCACCGTCTGTAAGAATTGATAATTGATTGCTTTGAATAAGGGAAACGAACATGTCCCGTCGCCTTAAAGTCTCGTCCGCCCAACTCGGGCCGATCAATCTCGCCGACAGCCGCGCCAGCGTGGTGAAGCGGATGATCGAGATGCTGAAGGAAGCCGATTCGCGCGGCTCGAAGTTCGTGGTATTCCCGGAGCTGGCGCTCACGACGTTCTTTCCGCGCTACTGGATGGACGATCCGAACGAGGTCGAGAAGTATTTCGAGAACCAGATGCCGAGTCCGGAGACGGCGCCGCTGTTCGAACTGGCGCGCTCGAAGGGCATCGGCTTCTACCTGGGGTATGCCGAGCGCACGGAAGAAGGCGGCAAGCCGCATCACTTCAACACCTCGATTCTGGTTGGCCCGGACGGCCGGCTGGTCGGCAAGTACCGCAAGGTCCACCTGCCGGGTCACGACGATCATCGTCCGAACGTGCCGTACCAGCATCTCGAGAAGAAGTATTTCGAGGTTGGCGACATCGGCTTCAACGTCTGGAAGATGTTTAAGGAGAACGTGATCGTCGGCCAGTGCATCTGCAACGATCGCCGCTGGCCGGAGACGTTCCGCGTCATGGGACTGAAGGGCGCCGAGATGGTCGTGCTGGGCTACAATACGCCGAGCGACAATGTCTATGCGCCGCACGAGCCGCCCTATCTGCGCGTTTTCCATCACATGCTGTCGCTGCAGGCGGCGGCCTACCAGAATGGCATCTGGGTCGTGGCCACGGCCAAGGCCGGCAAGGAAGACGGCTTCTGGCTGCATGGCGGCTCGGTGATCGTGGCGCCGACCGGCGAAGTCGTGGCCAAAGGCACGACCGAGGAGGACGAGGTGATTTCCTACGACTGCGACCTGTCGCTCGGCGAGTATATCCGCAACACCACTTTCAACTTCGCCAAGCACCGCCGCCCCGAGCACTACAAGCTGATCAGCGAGCAGGCCGGCGTGAAGGTCGATACGGCCAACTGAGGAATTCCAGATGCAATACGCCGCTTCAGACGTCAATCCGCGCGACCGCTATAAGATCCTCACGGCCTTCGTGCTGCCGCGCCCGATCGCCTGGGTGACAACGCTCGGCCCGACGGGGGTTGTCAATGCAGCGCCCTTCAGCTTCTTCAATGTCTTCGGCGAGGACCCGCCGCTCTGCATGTTCGCCATCAACAAGCGACCGGACGGGCGGCTGAAGGACACCTGGCTCAACATCCAGCGCACCAATGAGTTCGTCGTCAATCTCACCGACGAGCCGCTGGCGCTAAAGATGCACGAATCGAGCGGAGATTTTCCGCCGGGTGTTGGCGAGCCGGATTATCTCGGCCTGAAGCTCGCCCCCTCGATGGACATCAAGGTGCCGCGCCTGGCCGATGCGCCGTGGGCGATGGAATGCAAGACCTGGCAGATCATCAACGTGAAGGAAGAGCGCCAACTCATCATCGGCGAGGGCACGCGCTTCCATATCCGCGACGAACTGTGGGACCCCAAGGCGATGCGCGTCCATATGGACAAGTATCACCCGATCGGCCGCATGTTTGCCGATCGCTACTGCCGCACCGATGACCGCGTCGAATTCCCGGCGGCTGAAGGCCCGAAGATGAAGGCTGCCGAATAGCCTTCTAAGACCAGTTGAGCCGGCTGCGGCCGATCGCCATCGACACGGCGGCCTGGCTGGGCTCGACCACGGGCAGGCCAACATGGCGCTGCAGGCGGTCGCGGTAACGCGCCATGCCGGCGCAGCCCATGATCAGCACGTCGGCGCCGTCCTCGTCGCGCAACTCGGCGGCGACCTCGGCCATGCGCGCGAAGGTCACGGCCTCGTTGCTCAATTCGGTGACGCCAAGCCCGATGGCGCGGTCGCCGGCCATGCGGTCGGTCACGCCCATCTGCCCGACATAGCGCAGGTGACGTGGAATCGACTTCTTCAGGATCGAGATGACGCCGAAGCGATGGCCCAGCGTCATGGCCGTGTAGATGCCGCACTCGGCGATGCCCAGCACGGGCTTGCTCGTAAGCTCGCGTGCGGCATATAGGCCGGGATCGGAATAGCAGGCGATGACGAAGGCCGAGCAGTCGTTGTCGCGCTTGCGCACCATCTCGCCGATCGGCGCCACGACGCTTTCGACATCGGCCTGCGTCTGGATGCCCGGCGGGCCTTCCTTCAGAGTGACGCATTCGATGGCCGGGCCGTTCGCCATGCGCAACGGTTCCATGGCAACGTCGATGCCCTGGGTGACGGTTTCGGTCGAGTTGGGATTGATCACGAGAATACGGTCCATGGCCCTGAGGATGGCCCCGAAATTGCTATTGGACAACGCCTGTTCTAACGTCACGGCCCCAATGCTTGTGGGGGAATTCCAATGGGAGGATCAAGAATGTTGAACCGTCGCCTGGTGGCGATTGCGTCCGCCGTGCTGTTCTGTGCGTCGCCGGTGCTCGCGCAGGAGGGCAAGCCCCTCCGTACAGGTGTCGATGGCACCTTTCCGCCGCACGCCTTCCCCAAGCCGGGCGGCGGCATCCAGGGCTTCAACGTCGAGCTGTTCGAGGAAGTGGCCAAGCGCATGAAGCGCCCGATCACGATCGACGCGGTGAGCTTCTCGACGCTGATCCCGGGCATGTCGTCGGGCCGCTACGACTTCATCGCGGCGCCGACCACCGTGACCAAGGAGCGTGCCGAGAACATGCTCTTCACCGCAGGCTACCTGTGGACGTACTTCCAGTTCGGCATCAAGAAGGGCAGCACGCCGCTCAAGGGCTGGGCCGATCTCAAGGGCAAGGCCGTCGCCGTGAACAAGGGTACGCCCTACGAGACGATCAGCAAGGCCAAGGGCACGGAATTCGGCTTCGAAGTCCAGGCCTATGACAGCCAGGCCGATGCGGTGCAGGCCGTCCTGTCGGGCCGTGCCTACGCTACTTTCGTCGGCAATACCTCGGTCCAGTACATCGCCAAGCAGACGCCGATGTTCGTCGCCGACTTGGCACTCAAGGACGAGAAGCTGCATTGGGCGGCGCCGGTTCCGAAGGACAATCCCAAGCTGCGTGCCGAGCTGCAGGATGCGATCGACTGCATGAAGAAGGACGGCAGCCTCGCGAAGCTCTACGAGAAGTGGATCGGACCGTCGGAGCCCGATGGCCTCGAGCGTACGGTGACGCCGGGCTATGGCGTTCCCGGCATGACGGGTTACGATCCGACGCCGCACGAGTTGAAGTGTGGCTGATGGTGTTGCCCGCTGGTTCGCCGATCGTCAAAGCGTACGGCATCCACAAGCATTTCGGTCACCTCCACGTCCTCAAGGGCGTCGATCTGGAGGTGGCCGAGCGGGAACTGGTGTTCGTGATCGGGCCCTCGGGCTCTGGCAAATCGACCCTGCTGCGCTGCCTCAACCGGCTGGAGCAACCGAGCTCCGGCAGCGTCGAGGTGGCGGGCATCGACATGCTGAGCCCGCGGACCGACATCAACCATGCGCGCCAACATATCGGCATGGTGTTCCAGTCGTTCAATCTCTATCCGCACATGACGGCGCTGGGCAACGTGATGCTGGCGCTGCGCAAGGTGGCCGGGAAGGACAAGGCCGAGGCCGAGGTGCTGGCGCGCGCCGCGCTTGCCCGGGTTGGCCTGGCCGACCGTGGGCATCACCGGCCGGCCGAGCTGTCGGGCGGCCAGCAGCAACGCGTGGCGATCGCGCGTTCGATCGCGCTGGAGCCGCGGGTCATGCTGTTCGACGAACCCACGAGCGCGCTCGACCCCGAGCTGGTGGGGTCGGTGCTCGCCGTCATGCGCGACCTGCGCGAAAGCGGCATGACCATGATCGTGGTCAGCCACGAGATGAGCTTCGCCCGCAATGCAGCCGACCGCGTGGTTTTCATGGATGACGGGCTGATCGTGGAGCAGGGGCCGCCGGCCTCGATCTTCGAGTCCCCGGCCCATGAGCGCACGCGCGCGTTCATCGGTCAGATCCAGCAGCATTGAGCATGCGGACCGACAAAGCCGTATGACCGCCTGGGACAAGTTCCTCGACGCCTTCTTCAACGCGAAGGTGATGGCGAAGTACCTGCCGGACATCCTGTCCGGCACGTTGCTCACCATCGAGCTGGCGCTCCTCATCGTCTTCAGTGGCATCCTCGCGGGGCTGCTGCTGGCGCTGGTGCGCTCGCTGTCGATCCGGCCGCTCAACTGGCTGATCATCTTCACGGTCGATCTGTTCCGCTCGCTGCCGCCGCTCGTAATCATCGTGCTGCTGTATTTCGGCATGCCGTCGATGGGCTGGTCGCCGTCGGGCTTCGTCTCGACCTGGCTGTCGCTCTCGCTGGTGCTGATGGCCTTCTCCGAGGAAATCTTTTGGGCGGGCATCACCTCGGTCCATAAGGGCCAGTGGGAGGCGTCGCGCTCGACCGGCCTCAGCTTCGGCCAGACCCTGATCAACGTGGTGCTGCCGCAGGCGCTCAGGATCACCATCGCACCGCTCACCAACCGCACAATCGCCATCACCAAGGGAACGGCGCTCGGCACCGTGGTGGCGCTGCACGAGATCCTCGGCATGGCCTCGTCGGCCATGTCGAACTCCTACAATCCCTCGCCGCTGATCATGGGGTCGGCTGCCTACCTTGTGATCTTCGTGCCGGTCGTCGTCGCGGCGCGCTGGGTCGAGACGAGGTTCGCATGGAAGAAATAATCGACAATTTCTTCAATGCCGAGATCGCCCGCAACGCGATGCCGATCGTCATTGCCGGCCTGCTGAACACGGTGCTGCTGTCGCTGATGGTCGTGCCGCTGGGTTTCCTGAGTGGGCTGGGCCTGGCCGTCCTGGCGCAGTCGAAGAGCCGGGCGGTGCGCTGGCCCTTGATGGCCTGGGTCGATTTCTTCCGCGCCTTCCCGCCGCTGGTGCTGCTGATCCTGCTGTTCGCCGGCCTGCCGTTCATGGGGCTCGAACTAGGCGGCTTCGCCTGCGTCGCCGTGGCCTTCATGCTGAACAACAGCGCCTATTATGGCGAGGTCCTGCGCGCCGGCATCGACTCCGTGCCGAACGGCCAGATCGAGGCCGCCCGATCGACCGGCCTCTCGGGCGGCCAGGCGATGGTCTACGTCGTGCTGCCGCAGGCGATCCGCAACGTACTGCCCGATCTGCTCTCCAATACCCTGGAGGTCGTGAAGCTCACGTCCCTCGGCAGCGTCGTCGCCGTGCCCGAGCTGCTGTATCAGGCGCGCCAGGCGCAGAGCGCCACGTTCAATCCGACGCCCATCGTCGTGGCCGCCGTCATCTACTTCCTGATGCTGTGGCCGCTGGTTCGCCTGTTGAGCCGTCTCGAGAACCGGGCGCTGGCGAGCCGGCGCTAAATCCCATAGCCTTTGCTCCAACGGCGACGAAGATCGCCCGTGTTGGAGGAACGTTCATGTACCAGCTCATTCGCGCAGCAGTGCTTGCGCTTGTTTTTGCGTTGCCCGCCGCCGCGCAGACCAGTTGGCCCGAAAAGCCGGTCAAGCTTGTCGTCGGCTTCACCGCCGGCAGCGCCACCGATGTCTCGGGCCGGATCTTCGCGCAGAAGTTCGCGGAGGAATGGGGGCAGGCCGTGGTGGTCGAGAATGTCGCCGGCAACTCGGGCGCCATCGGCACCGATCGCGTCGCCAAGGCAGCACCCGATGGCTACACGTTGATGTGGGCAGGCAATGCCGCGATCACGGTGCTGCCCAGCCTGCAGACGCTGCCCTTCGATCCGGTGAAGGACTTCGCCCATATCTCGACGGCGGTTTCCACGGCCTCGATCTTCCTGGTCAACAACGACCTGCCGTGAAGTCGCTGGCCGAGCTGGTGAGCTACGCCAAGGCCAATCCGGGCAAGCTGTCCTACGGCTCGCCGGGCGTCGGCACGCCGCAGCACGTCGCCACCGAACTCTTCTGCACCTTGGCCGGCATCAAGATGGAGCACATTCCCTATCGTGGCGCCAATCTGACCGACGTCATGTCGGGCGTGGTCCCGGTGGGTGTGCAGAACGCCGGCGCCTCGGTGCCCTTCGTGCGCGATGGTCGCGTGCGCGGCCTTGCCATCACCTCGCTGAAGCGGGCCGCCGGCGCGCCCGATCTGCCGACGGTGGCGGAGCAGGGCTATCCCGGCTTCGAGGCGACCTCGTGGTTCGCCCTGATGGCGCCCGCCGGCACGCCGCAGCCCATCCTCGACAAGGTGCGCGCCTCTTCGCTCAAGGTGCTGGCCGATCCCGAGATCCGGAAGAAGCTGCTGGCGATGGGGCTCGAACCAGTCGGCAGCACTGGCGCGGAAACCAGGGCCGCCATCGAGCGCGACATTCCGAAATGGGCGAAGGTCATCAAGGAGGCGGGGATCAAGCCTGCAAACTAAAGGTCTTGGATTGTCAAGTTTTTTCGAAAAGAGGGCGTCGGGAAAGTGGGAAGAATCGCCTAAAAGCCTTGTGCCATAGGCATCGAAGGCTTCCCGCGCGGGTGGGAAGTTTTGCGGGACGTCACACGACCGGCACGCCGATCAGCCAGGGATGCAGCCAGAACATCGCGGCGTAGAGCGCGGTGCCGACGCCCAGCGCGATGGCATCGCCCGAGGTGAAGCCCGGCACGGGCGGGGCGCCGGTGTCGCCGCGGCGCTTGACGGCGATGCGGTCGTAGACGGCAAAGGCCAGGAAGGCGCCGAACAGGATCAGCGAGCCGAGGTCGCCGTTGATCAGCAGATGGGCCAGCGCCCAGAGCTTCACGCCGACCAGCATGGGGTGGCGCAGCATCGACTTGATCTTGCCGAGGGGCGCGTTGGCGGCGACCAGGGCCACAAAGGAGAACCACATCAGGCCCCAAGTGAGGGGGCGTAGTGTCATCGGCGGGTCCCAGACCTGGACATAGCCGCCGTCGCGATAGCGGCCGAAGCCCCAGACGATCAGCACGAGCCCGACCGCGCTCGCCAGCGAATAGAGACCCTTGTAGGGGACTTCGCCCAGCCGGCCGATCACGGCGGCGCGCGCCGGCCGCAGGGTCGTCAGCATGTGGACGCCGAGGAAGATCGCGAGACCGAGGATCAGGATGCTCATCGAAGACTCCAGCGGGAAAGCGGTGGACAGGCGTGGCATCTATCTTGCTACATGTGCAGGGGTGGTCAACGGGGAGGTAATTATGTCCAAGTCATTGCTGCGACGTCGTGGAATCGGAGCGTTGGCGCTTGCGGCCGCGTTTTCAACGCCGGCCTGGGCGCAGGACAAGGTCCGTTTCCAGACCGATTGGATCCCCTCGGGCGAGCACGCCATGTACTACGGTGGCTGGAGCAAGGGCATCTATGCCAAGCACGGCATCGATATCACCATCACGCGCGGCTACGGCTCGGGCGACACGGTCACCAAGCTGGCCGGCGGTGCCTCCGATTTTGGCGTGGCCGATATCGCCGCCGTCTTCACGGCGCGGGCGCGCACCGGCGTGCCGGTCAAGACCATTGCCGTGCTCTACAACGAATCGCCGCATTCGCTCTTCGTGCTGAAGAGTTCGGGCATCAAGGATTTCAAGGGCCTCGAAGGCAAGAAGATCGGCATCACGCCGGGCAACAGCCATCGCTTCTATTTCCCCGAGGTCGCCAAGAAGGCCGGCACCGATCCCAGCAAGATCGTCTGGACCAACATGGATGGCGCGGCGATGGCGGCGCAGCTCATCGCCAAGAACATCGACGCGGCGCCGTTCTATTCGATCCATCACTATTACATCAACAAGGCGGCGGTGAAGGCGGGCGAGGAGATCGTGGCGCTGCCCTTCGTCTCTGTCGGCTTCAAGATCTACGCCGCTTCGCTCATCACCTCCGACAAGATGATCGCGGAGAAGCCCGATCTGGTGAAGCGCTTCCTGGCGGCCTCCAAGGAAGCCTTCGAATGGACGCGCGACAATCCCGAGGAGGCCTGCAAACTGCACGTCGCACGCTTCCCCGAGGTCGAACTCGATGACTGCGTCGGCAGCGTCAAGGCCGTGATGAAATTCGTCTTCACCGACCAGACCGTCGCCAACGGCTGGGGCAAGGAAGGCGCCGAGCGCCTGAAATTCTCCTGGGACACCATCGCCGAAGCCAACGAGCTGAAGAAGGACTACGACTACAAGCAGGCGATCGACACGAGCCTCGTTGCGAAGTGATCTCCCTCAACCGGGTCACCCGCATCTTCAACAGCCGTGATGGCGATCAGATCACGGCTCTGGAGGACGTTTCGCTGACGATCCGGGACAATGAGTTCGTCACCCTGGTCGGCCCGTCGGGCTGCGGGAAGTCGACGCTTCTGCGCATCGTTGCCGGCCTGATCCTGCCGACGGCGGGGGTGGCCTCGATCGGCGGCGTGCCGGTCACCGAGCCGCGCTCCGAGACCGGGATCGTCTTCCAGGCGCCGACGCTCTTGCCCTGGGCCAGCGTCATGGAGAACGTACTGCTGCCGCTGCGCATGATGCGCAGGATGGACTCGGGCAGCGGCGACAAGGCGGCGGCGCTGCTGAAACTGGTCGGCCTGTCGGGCTTCGAGGGCAAGTCGCCGCGCGAGCTGTCGGGCGGCATGCAGCAGCGCGTGGCGATCTGCCGGGCGCTGGTCCATGAACCCGATATCCTGCTGATGGACGAGCCCTTCGGCGCTCTCGATGCACTGACGCGCGAAGAAATGACCATGGAACTGCTGCGCATCTGGGGCGAGCGGCCCAAGACCGTGCTGTTCGTCACGCATTCCATCACCGAGGCCGTCGTGCTGGCCGACCGCGTCGTGGTCATGTCGCCGCGTCCCGGCCGCATCGCCGAGATCATCGACGTGAAGTCACCGCGGCCGCGCAGCTTCCATGTCGAGGGCAACACGGAATTCCACGACGCCAGCCGCCGCATCCGAGAACTCATCTTCGGGCAGAAGCATGTCAGTACAGACCGCGCCGCCGCTTGAGAACGCCGCTCCGGTGAAGAAGAGGAAGCCGCCGAGTGCGGCGCTCTACGAAGTGGTGGTGCCGCTGATCGCCACGGCGCTAGCCTTCCTCGCCTGGGAGGCGATCTGCCGGGCCTTCAAGGTGCCGGGCTATCTCGTACCGCCGCCCAGCGACATCTGGAAGGACACCATGGCCATCGGCCCGACGGTGTTCGGCCATACGTTGGCGACGCTGAAAACCGTCATGCTGGGCTTCTTCTTCTCGATCGCCATCAGCCTGCCGCTGGCAGTGTTGCTGACGGCGTCGCCGGCCATCGCTTCGGCGGTTTATCCGTTCCTCGTCTGGACGCAGTCGGTGCCCAAGGTGGCGCTGGCGCCGATCCTGGTCGTGGTGCTGGGCTCCAACGAACTGCCGCGCGTCGTCATCACCGTGCTGGTGGCCTTCTTCCCGCTGGTGATCTCCAGCGCCACCGGCCTGATGTCGGTGCCGCCCGAGCTGATCGAGCTGAGCAAGGCCTGCAAGGCGTCGAAATGGGCCGAGCTCTGGCGCATCCGGCTGCCTTACGCGATCCCCTTCATCTTCGCCGGCCTCAAGGTGGCGATCTCGCTGGCCGTCGTCGGCGCCGTGGTGGCCGAGTTCGTCAATGCCGATGCCGGCCTCGGATTTCTCATCGTGACATCGACCGCCTTCTTCAAGGTGCCGGTGGCCTTCGGCGCGCTTATCATTCTGTCGCTGATCGGCGTGGTGCTGTTCCAGCTGGTGGTGATCGCCGAGCGCGTGTTCTTCCCGTGGTCGAGCGGCAATGCGCCGGTGGCGTCTTAAGAGAAGAGGGCGAAATGGCGAAGGCGGCGATGGTGGTGATCCGGGGCGGGCGCGTGCTCGATATTCGCGGCCATGCCGCGCCCAAGGCCGATATCCTGGTGGCGGGCGATACCATCGCCGAGATCGGCCGGCCGGGCATGCCGGCGCCAGCCGATGCCAAGGTGATCGACGCCAAGGATCGCCTGCTGCATCCCGGGCTGATCAACGGGCACACGCATAGCCACGGCAATCTCGCCAAGGGCCTGGCCGACCGTCAGACGCTGGAACTGCTGCTGACCGCCGGCCCGTGGATGACGGGCATGCGGACGCTGGAGGACAAATATCTGTCGAGCCTGATCGGCGCCGCCGAGATGGTGCTGAAGGGCTGCACCGCCTGCTACGACCTGTCGGGCGAGTTTCCCATGCCGTCGGTCGAGGGTCTCACGGCCATCGGCCAGGCCTATGCCGATGTCGGTATGCGTGCCGTGCTGGCGCCGATGGTGGCCGACATCTCGTTCTATGAAGCCATTCCCGGCTTGATGGAGCGGCTGCCCAAGGGTCTGCAGAAGGACGTCGAGGCGCTGCGCCCGGCCGGCTACAAGGCCAGCGTCGGGCAGATGAAGAAGGCGCTGCAGGGCTGGAAGCTCGACGGCAAGGGCGTGACGCTGGCTGTCGCGCCGACCATCCCGCACCATTGCAGCCGCGAGTTCCTGCTGGCCTGCCTGAAGCTGTCGAAGGATTACGATACCGGGCTGCATACCCATGTCGCCGAATCCAAAGCGCAGGTGATCGCGGGCTACCAGCTCTACGGCTCGACGCTGACCGCCTACATGGATTCGCTGGGCATGGTCGGGCCAAACTTCACCGTGGCGCATGGCGTCTGGCTCGACGGTGACGACATGAAGCTGCTGGGCGACAAGGGCTCTTCCGTTTCGCATAATCCCGGTTCCAACATGAAGCTGGGCAACGGCATTGCCGACATGCGCGGCATGCTCGATGCCAGGATCAATGTCGGCATCGGCACCGACGGCGCCTCCTGCTCGGACAATCAGAACATGTACGAGAACCTGCGGCTGGCCTCGATGGCGTCCAAGGTGCAGGGGCCGGAATGGCAGAACTGGATCACGACCGACGAGGTGCTGGAGGCCGGCACCGTCGGCAGCGCCCGCGCGCTCGGGCTGGGCGACAAGATCGGCAAGCTGGAGAAGGGCTACAAGGCCGATATCGTCTTCCTCGACCTGCACAGCATCAACTGGATCCCCTGCAACGACCCGACCAACCAGATCGTCCATACCGAGGACGGCACGGGCGTCCATTCCGTGATGATCGGCGGGCGCATGGTTGTGGAGAACCGCAAGCTGCTGACCGTCGATGTCGCTTCCCTGGCCGCCAAGGCCGAGACATCGCGCGAACGGCTGGCGGCGGGCCGCAAGCCCGCCAAGGCCCTCTACGACAAGCTGGAGAAGATCGTCGGCACCTTCTGCCCCGGCCTGGCCAAGCAGCCACTGCACATCGACCGCTTTGCCGGCTCGCATTACCATTACGGAAAGGGCGGCCACGGCCATGCCCACTGAGGCTCCCTGTCGGGGAAAAGTCGGTGAAAATCACCCGCCAGGGGAGGGTGGGGGAAAAGTGAGAAGAAACTCGAAAAATGCCGATGCCATGGGCATCGGAGGCTTCTCACGGGCATGAGAAGATCGTGAGAAACCGTATGAGAACTAGGGACTATTCCTGCGCGCCCAGCTCTCGATGAAATCGGTGCAGGTCTTGAGGTCGACGACGTCGACATAGCGCCGGCCAATGTCGCGCAGGTTGTCCTTGTGCGGCTGCTCCTCGATATCGCCGACGCAATCCTCGGGCACCAGGGTGCGGAAGCGGTGGCTGAAGCTGTCGAGCGCCGAGCCCCTTATGCAGCCCGAGGTGTTGCAGCCGGTCACGATCATCGTGTCGACGCGTTCCTTCATGAAGTAGTTGGCCACCCCGGTTTCGAAGAAGATAGAGGGGCCTTTCTTGGTGACCTTGAGGTCGTAGGAGGGCTCGTAGATGCGCGGGTCGAGCTCGACGCTGGGATGGCTGTGCAGGAAGGTCTCCTTTACCGCCGTTATCTTCCAGTAGGGCATCTCGCGCTCGTTGAGGTAGGCGGTGTTGCAGACCGCCACCGGCACGCCGTGCTTGCGGGCAATCTTGAGCAGTTTTGCAGTGTTTTCGACCGCCCTCATGACCAGCGGCGCTCCACCCAGCGGGTACTTGGAGTCGGTGAAGCCGAGCTGGAAATCGACCACGACGATGCCTGGCTTGTCGCCGGTGCCCACGGAAATCTCGCCATAGCTGCGGCGCTGATAGTCGTCGGTCATGGAATAAGTCCTCCCCCTGCGGATTATGGCACAATCGTGCAACTAATCGGCAATCTCCGGCGTTACCACAGCACCCAAGGATGGGTGCGGGGCAGCATGCGGATTTCACCTTTCTACTCAGTTCTTTTGGTCGCCGCCCTCGTTCTGGCGAGCGCCTCGGCCTTTGCCCAGCAACTGGCTATGGCGCACGGCAATTCGAGCGCTCTGCCGGATTGCCCGCCCGACGAACCCGACTCCGTGCAGATTTCCTGGACCGCCCCCTGCGATACCGGCGGCTGGCTGCTCGATACCGCGACGGGCTGTCGCATGTGGGATTGGCACCCCGAGCCGGGCGATACCGCCGCCTGGACCGGTGCCTGCAAATCGACGCTCAAGGAGGGCCGGGGCGTCGTGCAATGGTTCGAGCACGGCCTGCCGATCGACCGATTCGAGGGCACCTACAGCCGCGGCCTGCGCGAGGGCCGGGGCCGCTATGAGTGGAACAACAACGACCACTTCGATGGCACCTACGCCGAGGGCCTGCCGCATGGCTACGGCACGGTGAGGCTCGAAGGCGAGGTCTTGGCCGGCGAGTGGAAGAACGGCTGCCTGAACAAAGGCGACCGCGTGATCGCCATCGGCGTGCCGCTCGACTCCTGCAACAAGCCGGAACTCGTCGCGGGCTCCTGATCAGGAGCGGACGGGGTGTGGTGGAGCTGGCGAGCCCTCGGGTGCCGTATCGGCACGACCGAAGGAATGAACCTTTCCGTCCTCGAAGCAGACGTAATACTGGTTCGACATCGTCCAGGGCGTACGGCTCCAGAAGTCCTTCATCAAAGTGTAGTAGGAGCATTCGCGGCCGGGCGAATGCCATGAGCCTTGCTGCGGCCCAATAAGCGCCGAGACCTCGGCCGGACTCATGCCGGCCCGGACCTGATCGAGGTTGGCGGCCGGCGTTGTGCAGCCGCCGGCGAGGCCCGCGATGCTTAGTGCGATGGCTATACGCTTCATCACTTGATTCCCTTTGGTACTAAACCTATTTTAAGGCTGCGGGTTCCCGCTTCAAGCCAGCATGAGAAGGTTTAGGCCTCATGCACTGGCGAAAAAGATGCCGATGCGCTACCCCGGCATCATGCAATCCGACACCCGTTTCCTGCCGCCCGGCCTCTCCGCGTCCCTGAGCGGCCCCGTCGCCACCCTGCCCGAGACCGCCATTTCCGAGGTGGCGATGACGGTGTTCGGCGATCCCGACGTGGTGCCGATGTGGTTCGGCGAGAGCGACGTGGTGACGCCCGATTTCGTGCGCGCCGCCGCCGCCGCGGGCCTCAGTGCGGGTGAAACCTTCTACACGTGGCAGCGCGGTATTCCCGAGCTGCGCAAGTCGCTGTCGAGCTATACCGAGCGGCTCTACGGCATTTCCTGCCCGGTCGATCGCGTCAGCGTCACCACAGGCGGCATGCAGGCTATCCTGCTGTCCTGCCAGCTGCTGCTCGATCCGGGCGACAATGTCGTCATCGTCTCGCCGATCTGGCCCAACATCACCTCGGCCACCAAACTGATGCGCGGCGAGCCGAAGTACGTGGCGCTCGACCGTAAGCCCGACGGTGGCTGGTCGCTCGACATGCAGAAGCTGTTCGATGCCGTCGACAACCGCACGCGCGCGATCTTCGTCAATTCGCCGGGCAATCCGACTGGCTGGGTAATGTCGTCGGAGCAGCAGAAGGCGCTCCTCGAGTTCACCCGCCAGCGCGGCATCTGGATCATGGCCGACGAGGTCTATGCCCGTCTGATCTATACGCAGCCGGTGGCGCCGTCCTTCTTGGAGATCGCCGCGCCCGAGGATGCGGTGCTGGTGCTGAACAGCTTCTCCAAGCCTTGGGCGATGACCGGTTGGCGCATCGGCTGGCTCACGCATCCGGCAGCCATCGGTGACCAGTTCGCCAAGCTGGTGCAGATCAATACCTCGGGCATCCCGGCCTTCCTGCAGAAGGGCGCCGTCGCCGCCATCGAGAAGGGCGATGACTTCGTCCAGAGCATGGTCGACCGCTGTCGCGCCGGTGGCGAGCAGGTGTTCCAGCGCCTCTCGGGCCTGTCGCGGGTCAAGATCAACCGGCCGGAGGCGGCGTTCTACTCGTTCTTCACCGTCGACGGCGTCGAGGACACGCTGTCGTTCTGCAAGAAGCTGGCGAAGGAATACAAGGTTGGCCTGGCGCCGGGCGAGGCCTTCGGGCCCGGCGGGCAGGGCAATATCCGCCTCTGTTTCGCTTCCAGCGCCGAGCGGATCAGCCTGGGTCTCGATCGCATCGAAAGCGCGATCAAGGCACTGTAATGCGATGGCACAGACACCCGCTATCGATGTCCGGCACCTGCGCAAGGTGTACGGCGAGATCGTCGCGGTCGACGATCTGACCTTCGCGGTGCCGAAAGGCGCCGTGCTGGGACTGCTGGGCGGCAACGGCGCCGGCAAGACCACGACCATCGCCATGCTGCTCGGCCTGCTCGAACCCTCGGCCGGCGAGATCTCCGTGCTGGGCATCGACATGCTGCGCAAGCGCTATGCCGCCTTGCCGCGCATGAACTTCTCCTCGCCCTATGTCGACCTGCCGCATCGCCTGACGGTGCGCCAGAACCTCGTCTTCTATGGCCGTCTCTATGGCGTGGCCGATACCAAGCGCCGCGTCGAGGAGATTGCCGAACACATGCAGGTTGCGGCCTTCCTGGAGCGTCCCGCCGGCAAGCTCTCGGCCGGCCAGAAAACCCGCGTGGCGCTGGCCAAGGCGCTGATCAACAAGCCCGATGTGCTGCTGCTCGACGAGCCGACGGCCTCGCTCGATCCCGACACCGCCGATTGGGTGCGTGGCTATCTCAAGAGCTACCAGCACGAGACGGGTGCCACGATCCTGCTCGCCTCGCACAACATGGCCGAGGTAGAGCGGCTCTGCGACGACGTGCTCCTGCTGCAGACCGGCCGCATGTTCGAGCGCGGCAGCCCGCGCGAGCTGATCGAGCGCTTCGGCCGCGATGACATGGAGGAAGTGTTCCTAGACATGGCGCGCGGCCGGGGTCGCGGTCTCGATGCACTGAAGAAGGAGGCGGCTCCATGAGCGGCGCGCTTCAGCAGTCGGGCCTGCGCATCTACGCGCTGGTCATGCGCCATATCCATATCTGGCGCAGCTCGATCATGCGCCTGGTCGATTCGATCTACTGGCCGGCGGTGCAGATGGTGATGTGGGGCTTCATGACACAGTACCTGATGCCGCAGGCCTCGTTCGTGGCGCAGGCGGCAGGCGTGCTGCTGTCCGGCCTGATGCTCTGGGAGGTCGTCGTGCGCGGCAACCTCTCGCTCTCCATCGCCTTCCTCGAGGAGATGTGGTCGCGCAATCTCGGCCATCTTTTCGTCAGCCCGATCCGCTCCTGGGAGTTGGCGACCGGCATCATCATCGTGGCGCTGCTGCGTACCTTGCTGGGCATGATCCCAGTATCGCTGATGGCCTGGGTCTTCTTCGGCTATTCGATCTACACGCTCGGCATGCCGCTGCTGGCCTTCTTCTTCATCCTGCAGATGTTCTCGTGGTCGATCGGTCTGGCCATGTCTGGCATGATCATGCGCGTCGGCCAGAGTGCCGAAAGCTTCGCCTGGGCCGCCGTCTTCATCCTGATGCCGATCAGCGGAGTCTACTATCCCGTATCGGTGCTACCGCACTGGCTGCAGGTGATTTCGTGGTGCCTGCCGCCGGCCTATATCTTCGAAGGCATGCGCGCCATCCTGGCGGAGAAGACCGTGCACTGGGACATGCTGGGTGTCGCCTTCGCCCTGTCGGTGGTCTACCTCGTGATCGGCTTCCAGGTCTTCCAGTGGTTCTTCCGCCTGTCGCGCCGCCACGGCACGCTGCTGGGACAAGGCGAGTAGCGCCCAAAGAACCTTACGGCGCATTCAGGACCTTCTGGCAGACCGCCGGCAGCTTGGGCCGGTAGGGCCGCGGATCGGGCACCGCGGGCACCACGACCGGCGGCGCGCGGAACCACAGGTCGAGGGCCTCGCCGCAGCCGTCGTCGTCGGAATAGCGCGCCTGTGGCTGGCATTGCGAATTGCCGGGCGGGCAGAACAGCCGGACATGGAAATGCTCGTCGTGGCCGATCCATGGCACCAGCTTGCGCAGCCACGAGCGGTTGCCGGTGGTGGTCTGGCAGATGCGCTGCTTGATCCATTTGTTGACGAACATGCGGTCGAGGTTGGGCATCTCGGCCGCTGTACGCAGCAGCGACACATGCTGCTGGGTGAAGACCGCGTCGTCGATGCCGCTGTCGTCTCCCCGCACCAGCGATCGCAACCGCGGGCTCTCGCGTTGTGGAGGAGCGAGGCGCGCGCCGGGCTGGCGCTCGAACCAGATATCGGCGTCGAGGCCGACCTGATGGCTGGCATGGCCGGACGGAGCGGGACCGCCACGCGGTTGGCCGAGGTCGCCGATGTAAAGGTGGTTCTGACCTTGGACGCGCATCTTTTCGGACAGGGTCTGGATGTAGTCGACGGTGACCGGCTGGCCCCAGTAACGGTTGCGGCTGACGCGGATGGCTTCGTAGCCGGGGCCTTCCAGCGGCAATGCCTGGGCGCCCTGCAGGCAGCCGGCGGTATAAAAGCCTATGGACTGGGTCGGGCCGGGTGCCGGCGTGGCGACATCGGCCCAATCGGCAGCCGAAGAGGCGGCCGCACAGCCGAGGAACGCCGCGACCAGCGGAATGAGGATGCGCATCATCTTGTTGGCACGTTAAGCGCTCGTTAAGACTTTGCCCATGGCCGAGTATTCCTCGATCCGACTAAAGCGCGGCGGCGCCGTGGCGCGGCTGACGCTACAACGGCCGGAGCGGCGCAACGCGCTGACCCATGTCATGATGCTGGAGTTGGAGGACGCCTTCGGCCGCGTGCGCGACGATGGGAGCTGTCGCGCGCTTGTGCTGCGCGGCGCTGGCGGCCACTTTTGCGCTGGCGGCGATCTCGATGCCATGGCCGACATGCCGCCCGCGCCGGCGCCCGGCGCGAGCGATCCGCTGGTGCCGGCCTATCGCCAGTTCGGTGATGCTCTGCTGGCGCTCAACAACCTGCCGCAGGCGACCATTGCCATTGTCGAAGGCTCGGCGGTCGGCGCCGGCTTCGGCATGGCCTGCTGCGCCGATGTGGTGGTGCTGCATCCCAGTGCCCGCTTTGGCGTGCCGGAACCTAGGGTCGGCTTCATCCCCTCGCAGATCATCCCGTTCCTGGTGCGGCGGTTGGGTGAGGGGCTGGTACGCGAACTGGCCGTGACCGGCCATGTCATCGAGGCCGAGGAAGCCTATCGCCTCGGGCTCGGCCGGTTTCGCTGCAAGGACGAGGACGAGATTGCCCGCACCCTGAAGGGCCTGCTCGACGATATCCTGAAGATGGAGCCGCAGGCACTGGCCGCCGCCAAGCGTCTGGTGCTGTCCTGCGCCACGGAGGAAGATGGCGCCGTGCTGGACGATGCAGCCGAGAGCCTCGCCGGGCTGCTGCGTCGGCCGCAGGCGGCGGATGGCATCAAGGCGTTCAAGACGAAGACGGCTCCTCCCTGGGCCCGGCAATAGGCAAGGAACCATGCGCAACTACAAACACATCGAGGTTCGTCCCATCGCCGGCGCGCTGGGGGCGGAGATTCACGGCGTCGACATGGCGCGCGATCTCGACGATGAGGTCGCCGGCGAAGTCCGCCAGGCCTTCCTCGACCATCTCGTGATCTTTCTGCGCGATCAGAGCGTGACGCCGCAGCAGCAACTGGCCTTCGCCCGGAAATTCGGCGAGCCGATGGAGTATCCGCAGCTCAAGGGCCTGCCGGAATGCTCCTTCGTCACGCCGGTGGTGAAGCTGGAGCATGAGCGCAACAACTTCGGCGGCATCTGGCACTCCGACACGACCTATCTCGATATCCCGCCGATGGGCAGCATGCTGCTGGCCAAGGAGACGCCGCCGGCCGGCGGCGATACCATGTTCGCCAACCAGTATCTCGCCTACGAGGCTCTTTCCGAGGGGTTGAAGAAAGCCCTCGACGGCCTGATCGGCGTCAGCACCTCGGCCAAGGCGGAGGTTTCCAAGACCCGCGAGGACCGCATGAAGGCGGCGGGACAGGAGCTGAAGGTCCTGACCGGCGAGCATCCGATCGTGCGCACGCATCCCGAGACCGGCCGCAAGGCTCTCTACACCAGTGATGCGCATACCCAGCGGATCGAGGGCTGGACCGAGGCCGAAAGCCTGCCGCTGCTGAAATATCTCTGGCAACACCAAGTGCGGCCCGAATTCACCTGCCGCTTCCGCTGGGAGCCGGGGTCGCTGGCCTTCTGGGACAACCGCTGCGCCATGCACAACCCGATCAACGACTATCACGGCTTCCGCCGCGTCATGCATCGGATTACGCTGAAGGGCGACAAACCCCGGTAGCACAATCGAGCAGGACGCAATGGACGACGCACAGCGCTTCGCCGATTTCGCCCAGATTGGTGACGATTGGCTTTGGGAGACCGACAGCGTCGACCGGTACAGTTATTTCTCCGTCGCGGTAACGCGCGCCGGCATCGATTTGGCCAACCGGCTCGGGCTGCGCCGCCGCGACGTGGCGACATCGGGGGACAAGAATTTCGTCCGCATCGATGCCCTCGAGGCGATCATGGCGCGGCGCGAGCCGTTCCGGGATTTCCTCTTCCAGGCACGCGCTGGCAAGGCTGGCGATGGACGCTGGTGCACGATCAGTGGCAATCCGCGCTATGACGCCGCAGGGGCGTTCCTTGGCTATCGCGGGGTCGGCCGCGACATCACCGAACAGGTCGGAGCGCAGCGGGCGCTGGAAACAAAAAGTAGGGCACTCGACGCCATTCTGCGCGCCCTTCCTGACGGCGTTCAGGTGATCGACAAGAACAACAAAACGCTCGCCGTGAACAACCAGGTCTACGAGATTATGGGCATTCCCGATCGGAGTGCGACGGCGGGATCGGAAGGCACATTCCAGTCGATCCTCGATATGGCCAAGCGCGGCGAATATGGCCCCGGCGATCCGGAGGCTCTGGCGCAAGAGCGCGTCGGGTTTATGTTGAAGGCCGTCCAGCAGCGGCAAACCATCAATTACGAACGGCGGCTGATCACGGGCCGGTGGATGGAGGTGCGGCTGCGCGCCCTCGACGATGGCGGCTTTCTGTCGCTTTACCGCGACATCACCGAAGCCAAGCAAGGCGCGGCCGAGCAGGAGCGGCAGTCGAAGCTGCTCGAAGCCATCGCCACCAACATGGATGGCGGCCTCGCGGTATTCGACAAGGACGGGCTGCTGTCGGCCTGGAACGACCGTTTCGCCGACCTGGTCGGTATCGAGCGTTCCATGATCAAGCAGGGTGCTAGCTTGCGGGACCTGCTGATATCCCAGGCAACGGGTGGCGAATTCGGTCCGTGCGATCCCGAGGCCGAAGCCGATCGCCGCCTCGCCACTTTCCATGGCGACCGCCCGGCGGTGAGCGAGCGCCAGCGGCCCAACGGCCGCATCGTCGAGCTGCGCCGCAACCCGATTCCCGGTGGCGGTTCGGTGACCATTTACATCGATGTCACGACCCGCAAGCAGGCCGAACAAGCGGTCCAGGACCTGAACGCAACGCTGGAGCGCCTCATCGCCGAGCGGACCGTGGCGCTGGCGGACTCCGAGCGCTTCCAGCGCAGCATCATCGCCAACGTACCCGGCATGGTCTACCGCTGCCGTAACGACCGCGAATGGACGATGCAGTTCGTCAGCGAGGGATGCCGCGATCTCCTCGGCATTGCGCCCGAGGACCTGACGGGCGGGCGAGTGATCTACAACGATCTTGTCCACCCGCACGAGCGCGAGGCGCTGTGGCTGAAAGTACAGGCGGATTTCGAAACCGGACAGACTTTCGAACTGGAGTATCGCGTGCGTCACGCCGATGGCACATGGCGCTGGGTGTGGGATCGCGCCAATGCCATCCGTTCACCCGACGGCAAGGTCATCGGTCTCGAAGGCCTGATCCTCAACATCAATGCCCGCAAGGTCGCGGAGCAGGAGGGTTCGCGCGCGCGCGACAACCTCGTCGATGCGATCGACAGCCTCAATCACAACCTGATCCTCTACGACCGCGACGACCGGCTGGTCCTGTTCACGAGGCATATCTACGAGCAATATCCGCGGGCCGACGAATACTTCGTCGTCGGCCACACCTTCGAGCAAATATTCCGCCAAGCCATCGCCCGCGGGGAGGCGTCCGTGCCGCCGGGGATGACCGCTGAGCAGTTCATCGCCGAGCGTATCGAGCGCCACAATACAGCCGATGGCACGGTGATAACGCGACATCTGGTCGACGGCCGGATCATGCATATTTCCGAGCATCGGGCGCAGAGCGGCGGCATCGTGGCAATCGGGCGGGATGTCACCCATCAGCTCAAGATCGAGCAGCAGTTGCGCGAAGCCCAGCGCATGGACGCGATCGGTCGTCTCACTGGCGGCCTGGCGCATGACTTGAACAACTATCTCGCCGTCATCATGGGTAACCTCGACCTTCTGGCAGGGCGGGCGCATGC
>JBBRFD010000014.1:0-45385 GCA_038224985.1 Reyranellales bacterium | reverse complement strand
GGGCCCGGATTTGGCGATCAGCGTGTCCGGGTCCTCGCCCGGCGGCAGGGTGGCGAAGCGGAGCAGTCGTTCCGGGGTCAGCGCCGGCAGGGCTGCCTCGGCGGCGAGCTTCTTGGCCTTGGTGACGGCCTCTTCGATGGTGCCGACCATGTAGAAGGCCGGCTCCGGCAGATCGTCGTACTCGCCGGCGAGAATGCCCTTGAACGCCTTGATCGTGTCCTCGAGCTTCACGAACACGCCCGGCGTGCCGGTGAACACTTCGGCCACGTGGAACGGCTGGCTGAGGAAGCGCTGCATCTTGCGGGCGCGGCTGACGACCAGCTTGTCCTCTTCCGAAAGCTCGTCCATGCCGAGAATGGCGATGATGTCCTGCAGCGACTTGTACTGCTGCAGCACGCGCTGCACCGAGCGGGCGATGTCGTAGTGCTCCTGGCCGACGACGCGCGGGTCGAGCATGCGCGAGGTCGAGTCGAGCGGATCGACGGCCGGGAAGATCGCCTGCTCGGCGATCGAACGGCTGAGCACGGTCGTGGCGTCCAAGTGGGCGAACGAGGCGGCCGGCGCCGGGTCGGTCAAGTCGTCGGCGGGCACGTAGATGGCCTGCACCGAGGTGATCGAGCCCTTCTTGGTCGAGGTGATGCGCTCCTGCAGCGCGCCCATGTCGGTCGACAGGGTCGGCTGATAGCCCACCGCCGACGGAATGCGGCCGAGCAGCGCCGACACTTCAGAACCGGCCTGGGTGAAGCGGAAGATGTTGTCGACGAAGAACAGCACATCCTGGCCTTCCTCGTCGCGGAAGTATTCGGCGACGGTGAGGCCCGACAGGCCGACGCGGGCGCGGGCGCCCGGCGGCTCGTTCATCTGACCGTATACCAGCGCCACCTTCGAGCCCGGACCGTCGAGCTTGATGACGTTGCCTTCGATCATCTCGTGATAGAGGTCGTTGCCCTCGCGGGTACGCTCGCCGACGCCGGCGAACACCGACACGCCGCCATGCGCCTTGGCGACGTTGTTGATCAGCTCCATGATCGTCACGGTCTTGCCGACGCCAGCGCCGCCGAACAGTCCGATCTTGCCGCCCTTGGCGTAGGGCGCGAGCAGGTCGATGACCTTGATGCCGGTGACCAGGATCTGCGCTTCCGTCGACTGCTCGACAAACGCGGGCGCGCTGCGATGGATCGGCAGGGTCTTCTTGTGGCCGATCGGGCCGCGCTCGTCGACCGGCTCGCCGATGACGTTGAGGATGCGGCCGAGCGTCTCGGGGCCGACCGGCATCTGAATGGGCGAACCGGTGTCGGTCGCCTTCTCGCCGCGGACCAATCCGTCGGTCGTGTCCATGGCGATGGTGCGGACTTCGGACTCACCCAGATGCTGGGCGACTTCCAGCACGATCAGGCGGTTGTCGGCCTTCACGTGCAGGGCGTTCATGATGTTCGGCAGCTGACCGGCGTCGAAACGCACGTCGACGACGGCGCCCGTAATCTGGGTGATCGTGCCGATATTGTTGCTAGCCATGGAAGTCCCTTTCCTTCGATTGCGTACAGCGCGCGGCCTAGATGGCCTCGGCGCCCGAGATGATCTCGATGAGTTCCTTGGTAATGGAAGCCTGACGCGAGCGGTTCATCTGCAGCGTCAGTTTCTTGATAACGTCGCCGGCGTTGCGCGAGGCGCTGTCCATCGCCGTCATCTGCGAGCCGTAGAAGCTCGCGGCGTTCTCCAGCAGGACGCGGAAGATCTGGACGGTGAGGTTGCGCGGCAACAGGTCGGCCAAGATATCGGCCTCGTCCGGCTCGAATTCATAGACCGCGCCACCCAGCGTGGCGGGAGCGGCCGTCGTCTCTGGCGCCGGTGGCGGAATGAGCTGCTGCACCGTCGTGAACTGGGTCATCGCCGACTTGAAACGATTGAAGACGATCGAAGCGACGTCGAATTCACCCGCCGCGTACATCTCCATCACCTTCGCCGTCACCTTCTCGGCATCGGCGTACGACAGGCGCGGCTTGCCGAGATCGGCCATCGAGGCCGTCACCAGCCTGTCGTAGTCGCGACGCAACTGGTCGCGACCCTTCTTGCCCACGGTCATGACCTTGACGGTCTTGCCTTCGGCCAGGAGCGACCGGATCATGCGCCGGGCTTCACGCACGATGGTGCTGTTGAAACCGCCGCACAACCCGCGGTCGCCAGTGGCGACGATCAGCAGATGGACCTTGTCGGAGCCCGTACCGGCCAGCAGACGCGGACCGGTACCGCCTTTGAAGCTGGCGCCGAGCGACGCCAGGATCTTGTCCATGGCTTCGGCATAGGGGCGGGCCGCGGTAGCCTGCTCCTGCGCACGGCGCAGCTTGGCCGCGGCCACCATCTTCATCGCCTTGGTGATCTTCTGCGTCGACTGGACGCTGCGGATCCTGAGACGGAAGGTTTTTAAGCTGGGCATCTAAACCTGCGGGCTTCAGGCGAACTTCTTGACGAAGTCGGCCATGAAGGCCTTCAGCTTGTCGTCGGTGTCCTTGACGATCTCGCGCTTGTCGCGAATCGAGGCCAGGATGGTGCCCTCGGCGCGCAGCGCGTCGATCAGGCTCCGCTCGAATTCGCCGATACGGGCGATCGGCAGGGTGTCGAGGAAGCCGCGGGTGCCGGCATAGAGCGAGATGACCTGCTCTTCGATCACCATCGGCACGTACTGGCCCTGCTTCAGCAACTCGGTCAAGCGCTGACCACGCGCCAGCAGGCGCTGGGTCGAGGCGTCGAGGTCCGAGGCGAACTGGGCGAAGGCCGCCATTTCGCGATACTGCGCCAGTTCCAGCTTGATGGTGCCGGCGACCTGCTTCATCGCCTTGATCTGCGCCGCCGAGCCGACGCGGCTGACCGACAGGCCGACGTTAATCGCTGGCCGGATACCCTGATAGAAGAGTTCGGTTTCGAGGAAGATCTGGCCGTCGGTGATCGAGATCACGTTGGTCGGGATGTAGGCCGACACGTCGCCGGCCTGCGTCTCGATGATCGGCAGCGCGGTAAGCGAGCCCGAGCCGTTCTTCTCGTTCAGCTTGGCGGCACGCTCGAGCAGCCGCGAATGGAGATAGAACACGTCGCCGGGATAGGCTTCGCGGCCCGGCGGGCGACGCAGTAGCAGCGACATCTGGCGGTACGACACGGCCTGCTTGGAAAGATCGTCATAGACGATCACGGCATGCATGCCGTTGTCGCGGAAATATTCGCCCATGGCGCAACCGGTGTAGGGCGCCAGGAACTGCATGGGCGCCGGATCGGAGGCGGTGGCGGCCACGACGATGGAGTATTCCATCGCGCCGTTGTCCTCGAGCGTCTTGACGATCTGGGCGACCGTCGAGCGCTTCTGGCCGATGGCGACGTAGACGCAATAGAGTTTGCGGCTCTCGTCGGTGCCTTTGTTGGCCGTCTTCTGGTTGAGGAAGGTGTCGATGGCGACGGCGGTCTTGCCGGTCTGGCGATCGCCGATGATCAGCTCGCGCTGGCCGCGGCCGACCGGAACCAGCGAGTCGATGGCCTTGAGGCCGGTCTGCATCGGCTCGTTGACCGACTTGCGCGGGATGATGCCGGGGGCCTTCACTTCGACGAGGCGGCGCTCGGTCGTGGCGAGCGGGCCCTTGCCGTCGATCGGATTGCCGAGGCCGTCGACCACGCGGCCGAGCAGGCCCTTGCCAACCGGCACGTCGACGATGGTGCCGGTGCGCTTGACGGTGTCGCCTTCCTTGATGGTGCGATCTTCGCCGAAGATGACGACGCCGACATTGTCGCTCTCGAGATTGAGCGCCATGCCCTTGATGCCGCCGGGGAACTCGACCATCTCGCCAGCCTTGACGCTGTCGAGGCCGTGAACGCGGGCGATACCGTCACCCACCGAGAGGACCTGGCCGACTTCGGCGACTTCGGCGTCGCTGCCGAAATTGGCGATCTGCTGCTTGAGGATGGCCGAAATTTCGGCGGCGCGGATATCCATTTAAGCGACTCCCTTCATGGCAAGCTGCAGACGCTGGAGCTTGCTGCGTATGGACGAATCGAACAGACGCGAACCGACCTTGACGACGAGACCGCCGAGAATTTCGGGTTCGACATGTGCGTCGACAGCTACTTTGTCGCCGACCAGACCCTTGAGGGTCGTGGTCAGCTGGCTGAGCTGCTCGGGCGTGAGCGGCACAGCCGTCGTGACAGTGGCGGTGGTCTCGCCGCGGCGGCGCGCCAACTCGGCCAGATAGGCCGCGGCCATGCCGGGCAGTTCGCGGGCACGGCCGTTGGAGGCGACGAGGCCGATGAACTTGCGGGCAAGGCCGGAAATCTGCGCGGCGTCGAGCACCGCCATCAGCGCCTTGCCCTGCAGATCGCGGCCGACGACGGGGCTGGCGATGAGCCGGCGGAGATCGGCGCTGTCGTCGAGCATGCGGCGGAAAGTGGCAAGGTCCTGGGCTACGGGATCGAGCGATTTAGCGCTATCGGCCAGCTCGAAGAGGGCGCTGGCATATCGTCCGGCGACGCCGGTCGTGGCGGAGCTTGCGTTGGACACGATTAAACTCTCTCCGATGCCGCGGCCCAGACCGCCGAGTGGGCAGGCAAGCCATTGAAATATCGTGCTTTTCTTGGCCAGACACGCCGTCGTGCGATACCCGGTTCCGCCAAAAGCGCGCGTTGCTAACACGCCGTTTTTTCCCGCGCAAGGCGGCCAAGTGGCCGGTTTCCCATGGTTTTTTGCCCACAGAGCCGGAATTGCGGTTCACATGAAGGAATAGGGGTCGACATCGATTTGCAGACGGATTGAACCGCTCAGGCGAACATCCGCCAGCCACTTGAGCAGAACCGGTTGCACCGCAACCTCGCGGGTGGTCTTCAAAAGAAACCGTCGGCGGTGGCGGCCGCGCAAAAGGGCCAGCGGCGCGATCGAAGGGCCGAGGACGGTGACGCCTTCCTGTTGTGGCACGCGCCGCGCAAGCATCGCACAGAAGCTGTCGACCGCCGCCGGATCGGGACCGGAGAGGATGACCGAGGCCAACCGACCATAAGGCGGCATGCCGGCTGAGTTGCGGTCGGCCAGTTCGGCCGCGACGAAGCGGTCGCGGTCGGCCGAGACCAGAGCCTGCATCACCGGATGCTCCGGCACATGGGTCTGCACCAGGGCCCGGCCAATGCGGTCCTCGCGGCCGGCGCGGCCCGCCACCTGATAGAGCAATTGAAAGGTCCGCTCGGCGGCACGCAGATCGCCGCCGTTCAAACCGAGATCGGCATCGATCACGGCCACGAGTGTGAGAGCGGGAAAGTGATGGCCCTTCGCCGCCATCTGCGTGCCAATCAGGATATCGATCTCGCCCGCGATCATGCGATCGACGGCGGCCGAGGCTTCGTGGCGGCTCATCAGCGTGTCGGAGGTGAACATCTCCAGCCGCGCCTCGGGGAAGAGCGTGAGCGCTTCCTCGGCGAGGCGCTCGACGCCCGGGCCGCAGGCCACGAACTGATCGACGGCGCCGCAATACTTGCAGGCATGCGCGGGCGGCTCGGAGTGACCGCAATGGTGACATACCAGCGTTTTACGGTAGCGGTGCTCGACCAGCCAGGCCGAGCATTGCGGGCATTCGATGCCATGGCCGCAGGCGCGGCAGAGCGTCAGCGGCGCGTACCCGCGGCGGTTAAGGAACAGCAGCACCTGCTCCTTGCGCGCCAGCGTTTCGCGCATCGCCTCGATCACCGGCGGCGACAGCCAGTTGCCGCGCGACGGCTGGTGCTTGCGCAAGTCGACGGCGGAAATCAGCGCGAGCTTCTGGCTGCCGTGCCGTGCCGGCAGATGCAGCGCGGTGTAACGGCCGGTCGTGACATTCATCACGCTTTCGAGTGCCGGCGTCGCCGAGGCGAGCAGGATCGGCGCCGAGGCGAAGCGCGCCCGCACCACCGCCATGTCGCGCGCGTTATAGGCCACGCCTTCGTCCTGCTTGAACGAGCCGTCGTGTTCTTCATCGACCACGATCAGGCCAAGATCGGAGAAGGGCAGGAACAGCGCCGAGCGCGCGCCGACGACGACGGCGACGCGGCCCTCGGCGATGGCGCGCCAGGTCTCGCGGCGCTCCAACGCCGTGAGATCGGAATGCCACGGCGCCGGCAACGCGCCGAAGCGTTCCTCGAAGCGGCGCAACCATTGTGCCGTGAGTGCGATTTCCGGCAGCAGCACCAGCACCTGCTTGCCGTCGGCGAGGGCTGCCGCCACCGCCTCGAAATAGACCTCTGTCTTGCCGGCGCCTGGCACGCCGTCGAGCAGTGTCGCCGAGAACTGATGCGTCCTCACCTTCTCGACGAGCGCCGTGGCGGCCAGTTGCTGCGCCTCCGACAGGATCGGGCCCGCCAGCGTGCCGTCGGGCCGGGCAAAGGCCCGGCGCGGCACGCGTTCGATGGCTTCGAGCAACCCGGAAGCGGCCATGCTCTTGATCACCGAAGTACCGACCCCGGCGAGATGGGCCATTTCCGCCGCCGGCATGGCCAGGCCATGGTCGATCTGCGCCAGCACGCGCGAGCGCGCCGCCGTCAGCTTCACCGGCATATCGGAAGGCACGTCCGGCTTGCGATAGACCGTCTCCATCTTCGGCGCCTCGAGGGCCGAGGGCACGCTCATGGCCATGCGTAGCACCGCGCCCGGCGAGGCGATGGTGTAGGACGAGACCCAGTCGACGAAGCGGCGCATCGGCTCGGCCATGGGCAGCGCCGGCAGCACGGCGATGACATCGCGCAGCTTTTCGACGGCGACCTCGCCCGAGCCCTCACCCCACACGACGCCCACCGTCTCGCGCTTGCCCAGCGGCACGGTCACGAACTGGCCTGCCGCCAAATCCATGCCCTCGGGCACGCTGTAGTCATAAGCGTCGGCCAGCGGCAGTGGCAGGAGCACACGCACCGTGCGCATGGCCGTGCGCGCCGCTGTCGGGGCAGTCGTCGGGGTAGTCGTCGGAGCAGCCGTCTTTTCCACCGATTCAGCCCCCACGGGCAGACCCCGGTCTGCTAGAAATTGTGTTGCCGCAGGCGTTCGAACCACTGGCCATTGGGGTAGTTTATATGAAGTTCTTCGTCGATACCGCCGATGTCGCCGACATCAAGGATCTGGCGGCATCCGGCCTGCTCGACGGGGTGACCACCAACCCGTCGCTGATCATGAAGGCGGGCCGCCCCATGCTCGACGTGATCAAGGAGATTTGCGCCATCGTGCCGGGTCCCGTAAGCGCCGAAGTGACGGCGATCGAACACGGCAAGATGCTGGAAGAAGGCCGCAAGCTCGCCAAGCTGGCCAAGAACGTCACCGTCAAAGTGCCCCTGACGCCGGACGGCCTCAAGACCTGCAAGGTGCTGACCTCAGAGGGCACCATGGTCAACGTTACGCTGTGCTTCTCGGCCGCCCAGGCGCTGCTCGCCGCCAAGGCCGGCGCCACCTTCATCTCGCCCTTCGTCGGCCGCCTCGACGATATCGGCCAGGACGGCATGCACCTGATCGCCGAGATCATGCAGATCTACCGCCAGTACCCGCATTTCAAGACAGAGGTGCTTGTGGCCTCCGTGCGCCATCCACAGCATGTCGTGCAGTCGGCCAAGCTCGGCGCCCATGTCGCCACGCTGCCGCCGAACATCCTGCGCATGCTCTTCAAGCACGTGCTGACAGACAACGGCCTCAAGGCCTTCCTCGAAGATTGGGCCAAGACCGGCCAATCGATCCTCTGACCAAAGGCAAACGCATGAGCAGCGACGGCACGATCACGGCGCCGGACGGCTCGGGACGGAAGGTGAAGGTCATCACCCCGGACGATGTCGTGGCCTATCTCAAGGCCCATCCCACTTTCCTTGCCGAGCATCCTGACCTCAGCGCGGTCCTGGCCGAGGCGGCGCCCAAGGAACAGGGTCCGGGCGTCATCAACATGCAGCAGGCGGTGCTGAAGCGTCTGCGCGACGAGATCGAGAAGCTCAAGACCGAGCGCGGCGAGATCATCGCCAATTCGAAGCAGAACCAGATCGTGCAGAACCGCATCCAGGCCGCGGTCATCAGCATCATCCAGGCGACGACCTTCGAGAAGATGATCCATGTCGTCACACACGAGCTGCCCGAGCTGCTCAACGTCGACTTCATCTCGCTGGCCATCGAGGCCAATGCCGACGCCCCCAAGCGCGTGCCGATGCGCGGCGTCTATGTGCTGGCGCCCGGCGCCATCGATGCCGCCATTGGCACGGACAAGCATGCCCGCCTGCGCAGCTCGATCCTGGGCGAAGACGCCTTCTTCGGCGAGCAGGCGCATTTTGTGAAATCCGATGTGCTGATGCGGCTTCGCGTGTCCAGCGGCTCGCCCGATGGCGTCATGTGCTTCGGCGCCCGCGACCCCGAGCAGTTCGGCCCGGAGCAGTCGACCGAGCTGCTGATCTACCTCGCCAAGGTGCTGGAGAACACCATCCGCGCCTGGCTGGATCTGCCCGAGTGAGGCGGCCCGCGTGAGCAAGAGCCTCACCAAGGCCCGCGACGAGTGGCGCGACTGGCTGAAGAGCGAGCGCCGCCTCGCCGGCCATACGCTGATCGCCTATGAGCACGACGTGGCGGGTTTCCTCGGCTTCATGGCGACCTATCTCGGCGCGCCGCCGACACTGGAAGCGCTCTCCAAGCTGAAGCCCGCCGAGTTCCGCGCCTGGCTGGCGGAAAAAGCCCGCCAGGGTGCGGCGCGCAGTTCGACGGCGCGCGCCTTCTCCTCGGTGCGCTCCTTCTTCCGCTTCCTCGACAAGCGCGGCCTCGCCCACAACGCCAGCATCGGTGCCATCCAGACGCCCAAGCTGCCGCATTCTGTGCCCAAGGCGTTGAGTGAGCGCGACATGAACGAGCTACTCGACGCCGCCGACGAGGGCCCGCCGGAAAGCGCGCGCGAGTCCTGGGTCGATCTGCGCGACTCAGCCATCCTGCTGCTGCTCTACGGCGCCGGCCTGCGCATCGGCGAGGCACTGGGTCTCAGCATCGGCCAGGTCGAGGCGCTGATCGACCATGGCGAGGACACGCTCTCGGTCACCGGCAAGGGCAACAAGACACGCCTCGTGCCGTTGCTGCCGCAGACACTGGAGGCGCTGGCCGCCTATCGCGACACCTGCCCGGCGCTGAAGCCGCTGTCCGCCAATCACGCCTTCTTCCTCGGGGCGCGCGGCGGCCCGCTCGATCCCGCCATCGTGCAGAAGCGCGTGCGCGACCTGCGCCACCAGCTTGGCTTGGCCGACAGCGTGACGCCGCATGCCTTCCGCCACTCCTTCGCCACCCATCTGCTGGGCGCCGGCGGCGACCTGCGCACCATCCAGGAACTGCTGGGCCACGCCTCGCTCTCGACGACACAGCGCTATACCGATGTCGACGCCGCCCGCCTGTCCGAGGTCTATCGCTCGGCCCATCCGCGCGCAAAGGGCGACTGAATAGCCCTTTTTCTCATGCGGTTTCTCACGATCTTCTCACCCCGGTGAGAAACCTCCGATGCCGATGGCACGGGCATTTAACGAGAATCTTCTCACTTTCCCGCCCACCCCCTCCCCGGCAATGATTTTTACAGACTTCAGGGCACCAGCCGGCGGGCCAGGAAATCCTTTACGTCGGCCACGAAGGCCTTCCAGGCCGGCTCATGGGCGCCGTAATGGGCGCCGCAGCAGCCGCCCGGCTTGCTGCGATTGCCGACGCCGGCGAGATAACGCACCGGCAGGCCGAGCGCGTCGAAGCTGTGATGGGCGCCCTCGTAGACATGGGTCTCGACCAACTCACGGCCGCGCGTCACGCGGTCGAGCACCGCCGTGCACTGGCTGACCGGCGTCCAGTCGTCGAGCGCGCCCATGGCGAACATCACCGGCTGTCGAACGCGTAACGACGTGCCCATCGACTCGACCAGCCCGCAATCCGGATAAACCACAATCGCCGCCTTCGCCGCCGGCCCGTCGTCGGGTTTCGCTGTCAGCGTGCGCAGCAGCGCCACGCCGCCGCCGTAGGAGTAGCCCATGAAGGCGATGCGCGCCGGATCGACATAGCCCTGCGCCGCCAGCCATTTCACCGAAGCGTCGATATCGAGCGCGCGCGCCTCGGCCTGCGCCTGCGTCGGCCAATGCTTGCCACAGACATCGACCATGCCGCGCGCTGAGAAGCTGTCGACCGCGAGTGCGACATAACCCCAGTCACGCAGCAGCCCCGCCATGCGCGCGGTGTTCTGCCCTGGCCCACCGCAGCCGTGGAAGATGGCGACGGCAGCCATGCGCTCCGTCCCCACTGGGCGATAAAGCTGCGCCGCAAGCTGCACGTTGCCCACCGGTACGCGCACGTTCTGCTGCGCCCAGGCCGGAAGTGCACAAAGCGACAAGAGCGCGATGAGCCAGCGCGCGATCATGCCTGCGCTTCCCGGCGCGACCACCACAGGATGAGCGGCCCCATCGCCGCACCCGCGGCCATAATGCCGAAGGCCAGCGCCCAGGCAGACGGCACGCTGGTGCCGCCGGCGAGGTCGAGCGCCACGCCGACCGCCCAGCCGCCGGCGGCGGTCAGCGCAAAGCCGATGGTCGAATGCACGGCCATGCTGGCGCCGCGATAGCGCGGATCGGCGGCGGCGGTCATGCCGGCGGTCAGCGCACCCGAATCGCCAGGCACGGTGAAGGCATAGACCAGCAGCAGGAGCAGCGAGAGCCACGGTGACAGGCCGGCGGTGAGGCCGATGGCGAGCGACACGACGGCCGAGGCCAGCATGACCACGGTCACGGCGCGATGGCGGCCGATCTTCAACGCCAGCTCGTTGCCCAGCATGCTGGCCGGCATGGCGAGGATGGTGACGATGCTGCTGACGGCGATGGCGCCCAGCGGCGCGCCGTCGCGCGCGGCGACGAAGCCCCAGAAGGCCACCATCCAGGTGCGCAGGCCGTAGAGCTCGAAGCAATGCGCGCCATAGGCCAGCGAATAGGCGACGGCGGCGCGGTTGCGCAGTGCAGGGCCGATCTGCAGCAGCCGGCCAGCACGCGGCGGCGGTGGCGCGGGTCGCAGCAGCGCGCTGACGACCGTCATGATCAGGGGTGCGATCCCGGTGACAATGAAGGCGGCGCGCCAACCCCAGAACTCGGCCGCGACCTGGCAGACGAGGAAGGAGAGGCCGACGCCGAAGGAGAAGCTGGCGGTATAGAAGACGACACTGCGCGAGCTTTCGCCGGGACCGAGCCGATCGGTCAGCGCCTTCAGTCCCGGCATATAGCCGCCTGCGAAACCCATGCCGGCGAGGCACCAGAAGACCATGGCCGAGACCATGCCCTGGGCGAAAAGGCCGAAACCGATGGTCGCCAGCGCACTCACCAACGAGCTCCAGAACAGGATGCGGCGGGCATCGACGCGGTCGGTCAGCGTCGTCAGGAACGGCACCAGCACCATGTAGCCCAGCGCATAGGTGCTCGCCATCAGGCCGGCTTCGGCATTGCTGAGGTGCCATTCGGGAATGAGAAACTGCGGCATCACCGCCGGCACGGCGACATGCGGCAACAAGCCACCGATCTGGCCCAGTGCCATGGCGGCGACAAGGGTCTTGCCCTTCATGCGCCGCCCTGAAGGGTTTGAATTCCGCTCAGCCCCGGCCGAAGGTCGGCACGCCCGCGACGCGGTCTTCGAGTGCCTCGGCGCCTTCGCTGGGCAGGATCTTCACGAAGTTCAGAGCGCCATCGATGTCGCCCTGCCAGACTTCCTTCGGCAGATCGTAGACGAACTCAACGCCGTAGCCATTGGGATCGTGGATATAGAGGCTGTGCGTCATGCCATGCTCGACGCGGCGGTCGAACTTCACGCCCTTCTTCTGAAGATAGGTGAGATGCTCGAGCCAGGCCTCGCGGCTGGGCATGGTGATGGCGATGTGGTTCACCGCGACGGGCATACCGAACATCTTCCAGTCGGCGGACGGCGCCGGCAGGTCCTTGTTTTCGACCAGGGCGATGTCGTGGTGGTGCGACGTGCCATCATCCCGCTCGCCGCTGTAGAAGCGCATCTTGGGCGGGTTGGGGCGCTCGGCTGTCGCCTTCAGCTCGCCGACTTTCCGGAAACCGACGACCTCGGTCCAGAAAGTATGCGATTCCTCGAGGTCGCGGACGTTCAACACGAGATGGTTGATGCCGCGCGGTGTGACCGGCTTGTCCATGGCGTTTCCCTCCTGTTTGACTGGATCATAGCCCCAAGACCGGCCCTCTGCAAAAAAGCTCCGGCGGCCGGGAATAAACCGGCGCGGCCATCGTCTCCCCTCCCGTACGTCAACGCTATCCGGGAGATCTCCATGCTGAAATCGATCGCTACCGCCACCCTCGTGGCCGCGACTCTTGCCTTTTCGGGCTCTGCTTTTGCCGCCGAACCGGCCTCCGTCGCGCCGGCCGCCAAGAGCGGCATGTTCATCACCGCCAAGGGCATGACGCTCTACACCTTCGACAAGGATTCAGCCGGCAAGTCGGTCTGCAACGGCCCCTGCGCCACCAACTGGCCGCCGGCGCTGGTCGCCGACGACGCCAAGGCGATGGGCGACTGGACCATCGTCATGCGCGACGACGGTCTCAAGCAGTGGGCTTACAAGGGCAAGCCGCTCTATGCCTTCGCCAAGGACAGCAAGGCCGGCGACACCACCGGCGACGGCTTCCTGAACGGCGCCTGGCACATCGCCAAGCAGTAAGGCGTTTGAGCGGGACGCCGACCTCTCGGGGTTGGCGTCCCCTCCTCTTCTTGTCAGGCTGCGCCAAATGAGCCGTGACGACACCAGCGCCCTTCTCGAGCCGCAGATTCCGGCGCTGCGTCGCTATGCCTATGCGCTGGTCCGCGACCACGCCGCGGCCGACGACCTGGTGCAGGACACACTCGAACGCGCGCTGTCGCGCTGGTACCTGCGCCGCCCCGACGGCGACCTGCGTGCCTGGCTTTTCACCCTGCAGCGCAACCTCTACATCGACGTCTATCGACGTCGCGCCCGACGCGGCAGCGAAGTCGAGATCGACGACGACTCCCTCGCCACGCCGGCCACACAGGAACACGTGCTGGAGGTCAACGATGTCCTCGCCGCCCTCGATCAACTGCCCGAAGAACAAAAAACCATGCTGCTGCTGATCGGGGTCGAGGATTTTTCGTATGAAGAAGCAGCGGGTATCGCGGGCGTTCCCATCGGCACGGTGATGTCGCGGCTGTCGCGGGCGAGACAAAAGCTGCGGGCGATCCTGGAGACCGGTTTCGACATGGGCCGCACGACGCTGCTTCGGAGAGTGAAATGACCGAATCCCCGATTGGCGAGGACGACCTGCAGGCATTCGTCGACGGACGCCTGCCCGCGGCACGCCTCGCCGCGGTCGAGGACCATCTCGCCACCCATCCCGAGATCGCCGAGCGCGTCGCCGCCGAAAGCCGTCACCGCGCCAGCCTGCGCGCGCAACTCGACGCCAAGTTCGCCGAGCCCATTCCCGCGCGCCTGCGCATCGCCAATATCCGCGCCGCGCGACAGGCGCGCTGGCTGGGACGTGGCCGGATCGCCGCCGCCGCGTCGCTGATCTTCATTATCGGCGCGACAGGCGGCTGGTTCGCCGGCCGGCTGCCGGGCATTGGTCCCGTGGCGCAATCGGCGCCGGCAACGACCTCCGTCGCCTCGGGCGCCAACGCGGCCTATCGCACCTTCGTGGTCGAAGTCGCGCATCCGGTGGAAGTCGTTGCCGCGCAGGAAGCGCATCTGCTGCAGTGGCTGTCCAAGCGGCTTGGCCGGCCGATCGTGGCGCCCGATCTCGCCAAGTTCGGCTATCGCCTGATGGGCGGTCGGCTGCTGCCGGGCGGCACGGGTGCTGCGGCGCAGCTCATGTACGAAGACACCAGCGGCAAGCGCCTCACGGTCTATGTAAGCGCGGCCCAAGGGACCGAAGCAGCCTTCCGCTTCCAGCAGGAAGGCGATGCCGCGACCTTCGCCTGGATCGACCAGGGTTTCGGCTTTGCCGTGACAGCGCCCGCCGGACGCGACGAGCTGCTGCCCATCGCCGAAGCGGTTTATCGCGGCTTCGGCGGAAGCTGATCGCTCTTCGGATCGGTCAGCTCGTCGAACTCACGGAGATGACGCGGCGCCCAGCGATGGTCGCGCGCCTTGACGATGCCCTTCGACAGAATCGGCCAGCGGTGCCGCGCCTTCTTCACCCACGCGCGCCCGGTCTCGAACTCGGTGGCGAGCAGGTAGAGCGCCAGGACGAAGAAGATCCAGCCCTGCAGGAAGGGCAGCAACCCGCCGACAACGGTCATGACCAGGCAGACCGCGATCGCCAAGGCCATCAGCGGTTTGCGCATGGTTCCTCCGGCTCAAAGGTGGATCGGCTTTTCCCAGGCGGCAAGTGCTGCCTCTTTCATCGCTTCGTTGACCGTCGGATGGGCGTGGCAGATGCGGCCGATATCCTCGGCCGAGGCTGCGAACTCCATCGCGATCCCCGCCTCGGCGATCATCGTGCCGGCTTCGGCGCCCAGCACATGAACGCCGAGCACGCGGTCGGTCGTCTTGTCGGCCAGTACTTTCACGAAACCCTCGGTGCGACCGTTGGCACGGCTGCGCGGGTCGGCGGTGAAGGGATACTTGCCGATCTTGTAGGCAACGCCCGAAACCTTGAGCTGTTCCTCGGTCTTGCCGACCCAGGCCACTTCCGGCTGGGTGTAAACGACCGAGGGAACCAGATCCCAGTTCACATGTCCCTTCTGGCCGGCCAGCGTCTCGACGCAGGCGATGCCGTCTTCGCTCGCCTTATGCGCCAGCATCGGCCCGTCAATGACGTCGCCGATGGCGTAGATGCCGGGCACCGAGGTCTGGAAATGTGCATCCACCGCGATGCGGCCACGTTCCGACATGTTCACGCCGGCCTTGTCGAGGCCGAGGCCGGCGACGAAGGGACGGCGACCGATTGCCACCAGCACGACATCGGCCTGCAGCGTTTCCGCCGCGCCGCCTTTTGCCGGTTCGACCGTGAGCGCGATGCCCTCATTGCCGCTCTCGGCCTTGGTGACCTTGGAACCGAGCTTGAATTTCAGGCCCTGTTTGGCCAGCGCGCGCTGCAGGTGCTTGGTCACTTCGTCGTCGATACCCGGCGTGATGCGGTCGAGGAACTCGACCACGGTCACGTCGGAACCGAGGCGGCGCCACACCGAGCCCAGTTCGAGGCCGATGATACCGGCACCCACGACGACGAGACGCTTCGGCACTTCGGCCAGTTCGAGCGCCCCGGTCGAGGACACGATCTTCTTCTCGTCGATGGTCACGCCCGGCAGCGGCGTCACTTCCGAGCCAGTGGCGATCAGGATGTTCTTGGCGTTCGCCGTATCCTTCACCGCGCCGTCGACGCCGAGGACGGAAACCTTGCCAGCGGCGTCGATACGGCCGGCGCCCTGCAGCCAGGCGATCTTGTTCTTCTTGAAGAGGAATTCGATACCCTTGGTGGTGGCGCCGACGACCTCGCACTTGCGCTTCATCATCTGCGCGAAATCGAGCTTCACCTCGCCCACGGTGATGCCGTGGGCGCCAAGATCGTGCGCTGTCTCCTCATAGAGATGGCTCGACTGCAGGAGCGCCTTGGAGGGAATGCAGCCGACATTGAGACAGGTGCCACCGAGTGTGCCGTTCTTCTCGACGACAGCCACTTTCATGCCGAGCTGGGCGGCGCGGATGGCGGCGACATAGCCGCCGGGGCCGGCGCCGATGACGACGAGATCGTAGGTATCGTTGGCCATCTTACACGCCCAGCAGGAGGCGTTCGGGATCCTCGAGGCAGTCCTTGACGCGCACCAGGAAGAGCACGGCCTCGCGGCCGTCGATGATGCGGTGATCGTAGGACAGCGCGAGATACATCATCGGCCGCGCCTTGATCTCGCCGCCCACGACCATGGGCCGCTGCTGGATCTTGTGCATGCCGAGAATGGCCGACTGCGGCGGGTTGAGAATCGGCGTCGACATCAGCGAGCCGTAGACGCCGCCGTTGGAGATGGTGAAGGTGCCGCCCGTCAGGTCCTCGATGGTGAGCTTGCCGTCGCGCGCCTTGCGGCCGAGATCGCCGATGCCCTTCTCGATGCCGCCGAAGTCGAGCGTGTCGGCATCGCGCAGCACCGGCACGACCAGGCCCTGCGGCGTGCCGACGGCGACGCCGATGTCGTAATAGTTCTTGTAGACGAGCTCATCGCCTTCGACCTCGGCATTGACCGCTGGCAGTTCCTTGAGGCCGGCGACGCAGGCCTTGACGAAGAAGGACATGAAACCAAGCCGCGCGCCGTGCTTCTTTTCGAAATCGTCCTTCAGCCGGTCGCGCAGCGACATGACGCCGGTCATGTCCACCTCGTTGAAGGTGGTGAGCATGGCCGCGGTGTTCTGCGCTTCCTTCAGGCGATTGGCGATGGTGCGGCGCAGCCGCGTCATGCGCACGCGTTCCTCGCGGTCGACGCGGCGGCGCGGGCCACTTGAACCTGGACCCGGGACTGCAGGCCTGGCGGCGAGAGCAGACGGCGTCGGCACCGAGGCAAGCGCTGCCAGCACATCGGCCTTGGTGGCGCGGCCGTCCTTGCCCGTGGGCTGGATGGCGCCGGCGGATACGCCCGTCTCTTCCGCGAGCTTGCGCGTCGCCGGACCGGAGGCGGCGAGATTGGCAGTGACAGCAGGCGCCGCCGGAGCCGGTGCAGGCGCCACGGCCGGCTTGGCGGCGGGTGCCGGCGCGGCGGCGGCAGCCTTGTTGCCGGCGGCGCCGGCCTCGATGTGACAGAGCAGGCCGCCGACCTGGACGCTGGCGCCTTCTTCGACCGCTGTATCGACGATGACGCCGGCCACGGTGGCATTGACCTCGACCGTAACCTTGTCGGTCTCGAGCTCGCACAAGGGCTGGTCGATCGTGACCTGATCGCCGGCTTTCACCAGCCACTTGGCGACCGTCGCTTCGGTGACCGATTCACCCAACGCGGGAACCTTGATCTCTACAGTCATGACGTGAAACCCTCTACGAAACGGTCAGCGCGCGATCGACCAGATCGGCCTGTTCCTTGATATGCGTGCGCAGCGAGCCGGTGGCGGGCGATGCCGATTCCGGCCGGCCGATATAGATCGGGCGTGTCGCCTTGCCGCCCATGCTGGCCATGGCGCGCTCGATACGGCGGTCGACGAAATGCCAGGCGCCGGCATTCTCCGACTCCTCCTGGCACCACACGACCTCGGCATTGGGATATTCCGCCAGCCGCGCGCCGAGGCGGGCGAAGGGAAACGGGTAGAGCTGCTCGATGCGCAGGATGGCGATGTCGTCGATCTTGCGCTTGCGGCGCTCGGCCACGAGATCGAAGTAAACCTTGCCCGAGCACAGGATGACGCGCTTCACCTTGGCCGAATCCGCGAGCTTGTCGGTCTCGGTGAGGATACGGCGGAAGGACGAGCCCGGACCGAAATCGGCCAGCGTCGAGACGCAATCCTTGTGACGCAGCAGCGACTTGGGCGTCATGACGATCAGCGGCTTGCGGAAGCTGCGGCGCATCTGGCGGCGCAGCGCGTGGAAGTAGTTGGCGGGAGTCGTCGGATTGACGACCTGCCAGTTGTCCTCGGCCGAAAGCTGCAGGTAGCGCTCGAGACGGGCCGAGCTGTGCTCCGGTCCCTGCCCCTCATAGCCATGCGGCAGCAGCATCACCAGGCCGTTCATGCGCAGCCACTTGCTTTCGCCCGAGCACAGGAACTGGTCGATGATGACCTGCGCGCCGTTGGCGAAGTCGCCGAACTGCGCTTCCCACAGCACCAGCGCATTGGGCTCGGCCGAGGAGTAGCCGTATTCGAAGCCCAGCACGCCGGCCTCGTTCAGCGGGCTGTCGATGACCTCGAACTGCGCCTGACCGGCGGCGATGTTGTTGAGCGGGATATATTTCGCTTCGCTGGTCTGGTCGATCAGCACTGAATGGCGCTGTGAGAAGGTGCCTCGGCCGGAATCCTGACCGCTGAGACGCACCGGCGTGCCTTCGGCCAGCAGCGTGCCCAAAGCCAGGGCCTCGCCGGTTGACCAGTCGATGTCCTTGCCGGTCTCGATGGTCTTGCGCTTCTCCTGAAGCTGTCGCGTGATCTTGCGGTTGAGGTCGAAATTCTTCGGCGCCTCGGAGATCGCCAGGCCGACCTTCCTGGCCTCGTCCATCGAGACGGCGGTGGCACCCTTGCGGTCTTCCTCGCCCGGCGCGACGGTGAAGCCGGTCCACTTGCCTTCGAGCCAGTCGGCCTTGTTGGGCTTGTACTGCGCCGAGGCATCGAGCGACTTGTCGAGCTTCTCGCGCAGCGCCGCATCCATCGCCCCGACCTCATCGGCGGTGACCACGCCTTCGGCCACCAGGGCGCCGGCATAGACTTCCTTCACCGTCTTGTGCGCGCCGATCTCCTTGTACATCAGCGGCTGGGTGAACATCGGCTCGTCCGACTCGTTGTGGCCGTGCCGGCGGTAGCAGAACATGTCGATGACGATGTCGCGCTTGAAGCGCTGGCGGAATTCCGTGGCGATGCGCGAGACATGGACCACCGCCTCGGGATCGTCGCCGTTCACATGCAGGATAGGCGCCTGCACGATCTTGGCGACCTCGGTGCAATAGGGCCCCGAGCGCGAATAGGTCGGCAGCGTGGTGAAGCCGATCTGGTTGTTGACGACGAAATGGATGGTGCCGCCGATGCGGTAGCCGCCCAGATCGCTGAGATCGAGGCTCTCCGCGACAAGGCCCTGGCCGGCGAAGGCCGCGTCGCCGTGCATCAGGATGGCCATGACCTGGCTGCGTTCGGCGTCGCCGCGCTGGTCCTGCTTGGCGCGCGCCTTGCCCAGCACGACCGGATTCACCGCTTCGAGATGCGACGGGTTGGGCACGAGGGAAAGATGGACGACGTTGCCGTCGAACTCGCGGTCAGCGGAGGCGCCGAGATGATACTTCACGTCGCCCGAGCCGCGCATTTCCTCGGGCTGCGAGGAGCGGCCCTGGAATTCCGAGAGCAGCGCCGTGTAGCTCTTGTGCATGACATGCACGAGGGTGTTGAGGCGGCCGCGATGGGGCATGCCGATCACGACTTCCTTGACGCCGAGCTGGCCGCCGCGCTTCAGGATCTGCTCGATGCCGGGGATCAGCGACTCGCCGCCGTCGAGGCCGAAGCGCTTGGTGCCGACGAACTTGACGTTGAGGTAACGCTCGAGACCCTCGGCCTCGACAACCCGCTCGAGGATGGCCTTGCGGCCCTCGGTGGAGAAGTCGGTGCGGTTCTCGATCGCCTCGATGCGCTCCTGGATCCACGCCTTCTGGTCGGGATCGCTGATATGCATGAACTCGACACCGATCTTGCCGCAATAGGTCTTGCGCAACCGGTCCATGATCTGGCGCAGCGTGGCGCTCTCGCCCAGCGCCAGCGCCCCGAAGATCAGGATGTTACGGTCCCAGTCGGCCTCGACGAAGCCGTAGGTCGCGGGGTCGAGCTCGCGATGCGGCGCCTGGCGCACGAGGCCGAGCGGATCGAGTTCGGCTTCCAGATGGCCACGGATGCGATAGGCGCGGATCAGCATCAGCGCGCGGGCGGTGTCCTGCGCCGCAGCGTGGAGATCGCCATCGCGCTTGCCGACCAGCGGCTGGCCGATGGCGGCGGCGCCCTCGGTGGGGCGCCGTTCTTCGGCTGTCTTGCCCTTGGTGTTCTTGTTGGCGGCGGCCGGCAGGGCGTCGAGATCGGCGGCGCCGATGACGCGCGCGCCATTGGGCGCCCAGCTGGCGCCGCGGGTCTCCGCCAACACGGCGCTTTTTTCTTCGTCGAGCGCCCCGAAGAAGACACGCCACTCGCTATCGACCGCATTGGGATCGTCGAGATAGCGGGCGTAAAGCTCCTCGATGAATGGCGCGTTGGCGCCAAACAGGAACGATGTCTGCTCAGCTCTCATGGCCCGGCCCTCCTTGGCCTCACAGGCATGGCGCGGGCTCCTAGCCCTTCATCGCCTTCAGCATTTCCTCGCCCAGCGCTGCCGGAGAGTCTGCAACTTTGATGCCGACGGAACGCATCGCGTCGACTTTGAATTCGGCGGTGTCGTGGCCGCCCGAGATCACCGCGCCGGCATGGCCCATGCGGCGGCCCGGAGGCGCGGTGCGGCCGGCGATGAAGCCGACGACCGGCTTCTTGGTCTTCGAGGCCTTGAGGTATTCGGCGCCCTTGACCTCGGCGTCGCCGCCGATCTCGCCGATCATGATGATGCCCTGGGTCTCGGGGTCGGCCACGAACATCTCCAGGCATTCGACGAAATTGGTGCCGTTCACCGGATCGCCGCCGATGCCGATGCAGGTCGTCTGGCCGAGACCGGTCGCGGTGGTCTGCGCCACCGCCTCATAGGTCAGCGTACCCGAGCGCGAGACGATGCCGATGCGGCCGCGCTTGTGGATATGGCCCGGCATGATGCCGATCTTGCATTCGCCAGGCGTGATGACGCCGGGGCAGTTGGGACCGATCAGGCGCGACCTGGTGCCGGTCAGCGCGCGCTTGACCTTCACCATGTCGAGCACCGGAATGCCCTCGGTGATGCAGACGATCAGCGGGATGCCGGCATCGATCGCTTCGAGGATCGAATCGGCGGCAAACGGCGGCGGCACATAGATAACGCTGGCAGTGCAGCCGGTGCGGGCAACGGCCTCGGCCACGGTGTCGAAGACCGGCAGGTCGAGATGCGTGGAGCCGCCTTTGCCCGGCGTCACGCCGCCCACCATCTTCGTGCCATAGGCGATCGCCTGCTCGGAATGGAAGGTGCCCTGCGCGCCCGTGATGCCCTGGCAGATGACCTTGGTGTTCTTGTCGACCAGCACAGCCATCAGTCGCTCTCCTTGACGGCCTTGACGATCTTCTCGGCGGCATCGGCGAGGTTTTCCGCCGAGGTGATCTTGAGACCGGACTCTTTCAGGATCTTCTTGCCGAGGTCGACGTTAGTGCCTTCGAGCCGCACGACCAGCGGCACATGCAGGTTCACTTCGCGGGCCGCGGCGACCACGCCCTCGGCGATGACGTCGCAGCGCATGATGCCGCCGAAGATATTGACCAGGATGCCCTCGACGTTCGGATCCTTGAGGATGATCTTGAAGGCCGCCGTCACGCGTTCCTTGGTGGCGCCGCCGCCGACATCGAGGAAGTTGGCGGGTGCCGAACCATAGAGTTTGATGATGTCCATGGTCGCCATGGCGAGGCCCGCGCCATTGCCCATGCAGCCGATCTGGCCGTCGAGCTTGACGTAGTTCAGCGCGTATTTGGCGGCTTCGGTCTCGGCCGGATCTTCCTCGTCGAGGTCGCGCAACGCCTCGAGCTCGCTGTGCTTGTAGAGCGCGTTGTCGTCGAAGTTCATCTTGGCATCGAGGGCAACCACTTCGCCTGCGCCGGTGACGACCAGCGGATTGATCTCGATCAGCGAGCAGTCGAGATCCAGCGTGGCGCGGTAGAGGTTGCCCAGCAGTGTGGTGAAAGCGCCGACCTGCTTGCCGCTGAGGCCAAGAGCGAAGGCAAGCTTGCGGCCCTGGTAGCCCTGGAAGCCGGCGGCGGGATCGATGCCCTGGGTGAGGATCTTCTCAGGCGTGTCGTGCGCCACTTTCTCGATGTCCATGCCGCCTTCGGTCGAGGCGACCACGGCGACGCGGCCCATGCCGCGATCCACCAGCATTGAGATGTAGAGCTCGCGTTTGATGTCGCAGCCTTCCTCGATGTAGAGGCGCTTCACCGTCTTGCCGGTCGGGCCGGTCTGCTTGGTGACCAGCTCATGACCCAGCATGGCAGCGGCGCTGGCGCCGACATCGTCGATGCTCTTGACGACGCGGACACCGCCCTTGCCGTTGGGATCGTCCTTGAACCTTCCAGCACCTCGCCCGCCGGCATGGATCTGCGCTTTCACCACCGAAACGGGACTGCCCAGCTTGCGGGCAACGTCCATCGCCTCGTCCTTGGTATAGGCGACGCCGCCCTTGAGCAGGGGGACTCCAAATTTGGCCAGAAGTGCCTTGGCCTGGTATTCGTGAATATTCATCGAGTCCTATCGTCCGGGGCCGAGCTCGAGAAGTGCCGTGCAAGAAGCGTGCGCCGACTGAGTTGCCAAACGCAACTCACTGCCTGCAGCGGCACCTTATGAGTGCCGCTACCCCTTGGCAACGACGGACTGGTGATCGTTTTGCGTCGTTCGACTAAAGTCGCAGACCATTCGCAGTTTGCCTGCGATTTAGCCGGCGACGATCTTCTTGGTGGCTTCGACCAGCGACTTAACGGCCGCGACCGATTTGTCGAACATCGCCTTTTCCTCGGCGTTGAAAGACACCTCGACGATCTTCTCGATGCCGCCGGCGCCGATCACGACCGGCACGCCGATATAGAGGCCCTTCACGCCATACTCACCGTTGAGCAGGGCGGCGCAGGGAATGACGCGCTTCTTATCCTTGAGGAAGCTCTCGGCCATGGCGATGGCCGAGGCGGCCGGAGCGTAGAAGGCCGAGCCGTTGCCCAGCAGGCCGACGATCTCGGCGCCGCCATCGCGGGTGCGCTGGACGATCTTGTCGAGCTTCTCCTGGGTGGTCCAACCCATCTTGATTAGGTCGGGCAGCGGGATGCCGGCGACGGTCGAGTAGCGGACCAGCGGCACCATGGTGTCGCCGTGGCCGCCCAGCACGAAGGCCGTGACGTCTTCGACCGAGACCTTGAACTCCTCGGCCAGGAACAGGCGGAAGCGTGCGCTGTCGAGGACGCCGGCCATGCCGGCGACGCGGTTGGCCGGGAAGCCGGTGACTTCCTGCATCAGGCCGACCATGGCGTCGAGCGGGTTGGTGATGACGATGACAAAGGCGTTGGGGGCGTTTTCCTTGATGCCCTTGCCGACGGCGCTGATGACCTTGGCGTTGATGCCGACCAGGTCGTCGCGGGTCATGCCGGGCTTACGCGGCACGCCGGCGGTGACGATGATGACGTCGGAACCGGCGATGTCGGCGTAGTTCGAGGAGCCGCTATACTTTGCGTCGAAGCCGGCGACCGGCGAGAGCTGAGCGATGTCGAGGGCCTTGCCCTTGGCGGTGCCTTCGGCCTGGGGAATATCGAACAGGACGACATCGCCCAGGTCTTTCTGGCCCGCGAGCAGGGCGAGCGTGCCGCCAATTTGTCCGGCGCCGATCAGCGCGATCTTCTTGCGAGCCATGCGAAATACTCCCGTTCGTGAAGGCGGCGCGTGGTAGCGCGATTCGCAGAGAGCGGCAAGAAGCCGGGATTCACACCGGATGGCGCTCGAGATGTGCCAGCAGCAGGTCTGTGGCCTTTTCCGCCGCCTGATCCATGACGAAATGGCCGACGCCCGGCAGAACCTCCATGCCGAAAGCGGCCGAAACGAATTCTCCCGTGCCCTTCGCCGCGGTCGGCCCGACGGTGGCATCGGCATCGCCCCAGATATAGAGCGTCGGCACCTTTATGAGGCCGATCTCGGCGGCGAGGCCGGCATTGGCACGATACCAGGCGAGCGCGCCTTCAATCGCCTCGGGATTGCCCAGCACGGAAAGATGCTCTTCAAGCGCCGCCGAGGGCACGCCCTGCCCGAACAGCCCGTCACGCAGGCGCTTGGCATTGTCGGCCAGCAACTTCGGACCGGTGTCGGCCTCGAGAAAAGCGCGGTGGTGACGCGAGCGGTTCTTCTGCTCGCCGTCGGGCATCTGCAGTGCGCGCTTGAAGGAGCTGGGATGCGGTCGCGACAGGATGGTGAGTGAGGCCAGCCGCTCGGGATGCGTGTCGGCGACACCCCAGGAGACCTGACCGCCCCAGTCGTGTCCGACCTGGTGGAAGCGCTTGCCCGCCGCGCCGCTTGTATCGGCGATATCGACCGCGTCGGCGATCAGCTTTTCGAAGACATAGTTGGACAGGTCCTTGGGGTCCGGCCGCGCATCAGGCGAATAGCCGCGCTGGTCCGGCGCCACGGCGCGATAACCCGCCGCCGCGAGGCGCGGCAACGCCTGCCGCCAGCTATGGCGCGACTCGGGAAAGCCATGCAACAGAAGCACCAGAGGACCGTCGGCCGGGCCCATCACGTCCGTCGTGAACGTGAGGCCCGACCGGGCCTCGAGGCCGATGGTCTCGACCACGTGTCAGCTAACGCCGTTGGCCTTGAACCAGGCGAGGCAAACCTGCCAGCCGTCGTCTGCCGCCGGCTTGCGGTAGGATGCCCGGTAGTCGGCGTTGAAGGCGTGCGGCGTGTCGGGATAAACCTTGATCTGCGACTTCTGCGCCGCGGCGCTGCCGGTCTTGAGTGCCGCCCGCATCTTCTCGACCGAGTCCTGGCTGATGCCGGTATCGGCGCCGCCATAGAGGCCCTGCACCGGACCGTGCAGCGTCTTCACGACATCGATCGGGTTGGTCGGCGACAGCGGCGTGGCGTCCTTCACCAGCGGGCCGTACCAGGCGACGCCGGCCTTCACCGCCGGGTTATGCGCCGAGTACATCCAGACGATGCGGCCGCCCCAGCAGAAACCGGTGATGCCGAGCTTGGCTGTATCGGCCTTGCCCTCGCCCTTGGCGAAGGCGACCGTCGAGTCGAGATCGCCCATGACCTGGGCGTCGGGCACCTTGCTGACGACTTCGGCGATCAGCTTGGGAATCTCGGTGTAGCCCTTGGCGTCGCCCTGGCGGAAATAGAGTTCCGGCGCGATGGCGTAATAGCCGAGCTTGGCGAAGCGGCGGCAAACGTCGGCGATATGCGCATGTACGCCGAAGATCTCCTGCACCACGAGGATAGTGCCGAAGTTCGAGCCGCTGGCCGGCATGGCGCGATAGGCGTCCATCTCTTTGCCGTCCTTGGTCTTGACCTTGACCGCACCGACGGTGAGCCCATCGCTGGGCGTCGTGATCATGGTCTGCGCCTGCACCGGCTGAGCGGCCAGCGCGAAGGTGCTGCCCAGCGCCACGCCTGTACCCAGCAGCGCCGAGCGCCGCGACAAGCCGTTCTCGGCTCCGTAAATCAACCGATCGCCATCCATGAAGACCTCCTGCTTTTGTTTCGGCGGGGAGCCTAGGCCGGGGCCCCGCCGCCCCACAATCACAATCCGGAGAGGCCGGTCAGTGGGTGTATTCGGCGTGGTCGAGGGACAGGTATTCCGGGCTCTGCATTTCCATCAGGCGCGAGACGGTGCGCTGGAATTCGAAGGCGCCATCGCCCTCGACGTAGAGCTTCTGGGGCGAGGTTGAGGCCGAGCAGATGAACTTCACCTTTGCCTCGTAGAAGGAGTCGATCAGGGTCACGAACCGTGCGGCCTTGTCGCGATTGTCCGGCCCTAGCTTGGGAATCTCGGCCAGGATCACCGTGTGGAAATGCTCGGCGATGCAGATGAAGTCCGCCGCCCCCATGGGCTGGCCGCACCAGTCGAGGAAATGCGCCATGGCGACCCCGGGTGCTGCGCGCGGCACGGAGACATCGCGGCCCTGCGTGCGCAAGACGCGCGGCTCGCCGTCGGCGCCGCCACTGATCACCCGAAAAGCCTCGTCGAGCTTCTTGTCGGCCCAGGCGCCGAGCGGCGTCAGGTAGACGTCGAGATTGCGCAGCCGGTCGAGGCGATAATCCTGCGCCCCGCCCAGCTCGAGGATTTCCATGCGCTGCTTCAACAGCTCGATGAAAGGCAGGAAGCGGTCGCGCTGCAGGCCGTTCTTGTAGAGATCGTCGGGCGCGCGGTTCGACGTCGAGATCACCGTGACACCCTCCTCGAACAGTGTTTCGAAGAGCCGGCCGAGGATCATGGCATCGGCGATATTGGTGACCTGAAACTCGTCGAAGCAGAGCAGCCGCGTTTCCTTCGCGATCTCTCGGGCGATCGGCGGGATGGTGTCGGCTTCCGGCCCGGCGCCCTTGGCCGAGAGCGCGAGGCGGCGTTGGTGCAGGCGCTCGTGCACCTCGAGCATGAATTCGTTGAAATGGACGCGGCGCTTTTTTGCCACCGGGGCGTCGGCAAAGAACAGGTCCATCACCATGGATTTGCCGCGCCCGACCGGCCCCCAGATGTAGAGCCCCGGCGGACTCGAGGCCGGCTTTGCGCCACCACCCAGCCTCAGCCGCGCCAGAAACCCGCGTGCCGGCGCCTGAGTCATCGTCGCGAGCCGGTCGTGAATCGCCTGCAGGCGCGCTACCACGCGTTCCTGCACGGGATCGGAGCGCACCTCGCCCGCGGCGCGGCGGGCGGCAAGATTGGCGAGAGGTCCTCTGCCTGTGGAGGGAACGGCCGATTCCATGTGCGCCGCATACCTAGCTCAGCCGGATGCGGATGCCTATAAGATGCGGCAATGAAGCTGGCATTCCTTGGCACCTCCGAATTCGCCGTGCCGGCGCTGAAGGCGCTGGCCGAGGCGGGACACGACGTGGTCGCCGTCTATACGCGCGCGCCCAAGCCCGCGGGACGCGGTCAACAGGAGCGCAAGACTCCGGTCCATCAACTGGCCGACACGCTCGGTCTCACCGTGCGAACACCCAGGACGCTGCGCACCGACGAAGACGCCGAGGCTTTCAAGGCCCTCGATACCGATGCCGCCGTCGTCGTCTCCTACGGCCATATCCTGCCCAAAAGCTTCCTCGATGCCCCGGTGTTGGGCTGCCTCAATATCCACGGCTCGCTGCTGCCGCGCTGGCGTGGCGCCGCCCCCATCCATCGCGCCATCCTGGCCGGCGATGCCGAAACCGGCGTCACCACCATGCGCATGGACGAGGGTCTCGACACCGGCCCGATGCTGCTGGCCGAAAGCACGCCGATCTCCTCGGCCGATACCGCCGAGGCAGTGCACGACCGGCTGGCCACCATGGGCGCCACGCTGATCGTCTCGACGCTCGACGGGCTGGTGCGCGGCACCTTGCAGGCAGTGCCGCAGCCCGAGGAAGGCGTCACCTATGCCCACAAGCTGGGCAAGCAAGAAGGCGTACTCGACTGGCGACGCCCCGCCGCCGAGCTGGAGCGCAAGGTCCGCGCCTTCCATCCCTGGCCCGGCACCTCCTTCGAATTGAACGGCGAACGCATCAAGGTTCTGGGCGCCGGACTGACGCTGGCCGGCGGTCCGGCAGGCACGGTCAATATCGCGCGAGACGGCTTTCCCGTGGTGGCCTGCGGCCTGGGCGGATTGAAGCTCCTGAAGCTGCAACGGCCCGGCAAGTCAGCCCAGGTTGCCGATGTCTTCCTGCGCGGCTTCGCGCTGCCGGCGGGCACGATGTTGCCCGTTCCTGCCGTCCTGTCGCTCCCCACCTGAGATGCCTCGCTACAAGCTCACGCTCGAATACGACGGTGCGCCCTTCATCGGCTGGCAGATCCAGCCCAATGGCATCTCGGTGCAGGGCGTCGTGGTCGATGCCGTCGAGGCCTTCAGTGGCGAACGCGTGAAAGTCCAGGGCGCGGGCCGCACCGACACCGGCGTCCATGCCAGCGGCCAGGTCGCGCATTTCGACCTCGCGCGCGACTGGGAGCCGGAGAAGATACGCGAAGCGCTCAATTACTACTTCAAACCCAACCCGATGTCGGCGCTTCTGGTCGAAGCGGCCGACAATCGGTTCCACGCGCGATTCTCCGCCACGGGCCGGCGCTATATCTATCGCATCCTCAATCGCCGTGCGCCGCCGGCGCTGGATCGTGGCCACGTTTGGCATGTCATGGTGCCGCTCGATGTCGAGGCAATGAGTACGGCGGCCGAAGTGCTCGAAGGCCATCACGACTTCAACAGCTTCCGTTCGACGGCCTGTCAGTCGCCGACCTCGATGAAGACCCTCGATCGTCTGTCGGTCGCCAGAGTAGGCAACGAAATCCACATCGAAGCCGCCGCGCGGTCGTTCCTGCACAACCAAGTCCGCATCATGGTGGGCACGCTGAAGATGGTGGGCGACGGCAAGTGGACGAAAGCCGATGTCGCTGAAGCACTGGCCGCGAAGGACCGTACCTACGGCGGCCAGACAGCACCGCCCGAGGGGCTCTGCCTGGTCGAGGTCCGCTACGACGGACTGGGCGCCGGATCAGGTGGCGGCGACACCGACGAGACGGTCGACGAGGAGTGAGAGGAACATCGTCGGCACCCAGTTGATGACCAGCAGCAGGCCGGCCATCGGCCAGCTGATGTTCAGCACCAGCCGCGTCGCCACCAGGAACCAGTAAAAGAACAGGCCCTGCAGGGCAATCAGCACGAAGCTCGAAAAGGGCGGCGGCACCACCGAGGCCGCCGCTGTTCCCATCACCGCCACGATGATGGCCGGCAGGTTGATCCAGTTGAGTGCCGCGATGTAGCGCGGGTAGAGGCCGAGCCAGCCGCGCCGGCGCGCGATCTCGTAGAAGATCACCGGATAGAGCAACCAGTCGACGACGTAGCGCAGCCCCTCGATCAGGGCGATTTCCCACTCGTCGGCCGCGGGCTCGACCTTGGTGTAATGGATCAGGACGTAGAAGACATAAAGCGGTGCCGCCAGCGCGATGACGCGGAACGAACGCAGGCAGGCTTCGGGGGTGTTGTCGAACTGGAAGGGCGCCGCCGGGTCGAGCTGCAGCATCCGAAGCGCGCCCTGCGTATTGCGGGCGATTTCCGCGATGCTGAGCACGCGTCAGACCGCGAAGTAGCGGTCGAGAACGGTCTCGTAGACGCGGGCCAGCGTCTTGAGGTCGGCAATGGCGGTCTTCTCATCGACCTTGTGCATGCTCTCGCCGACCAGGCCGAATTCCAGCACCGGACAATAGTTGCGGATGAAGCGCGCGTCGGAGGTGCCACCCGTGGTCGACAGCTCGGTCTCGACGCCGGTGATGTCCTTGACCGCGCCGGCGACCAGATCGCTCAACTGGCCGGGCGGCGTGTAGAAGGACTCGCCGGAAACCTCGGCCTTCAGCTCGAACAGACCGTTGCCGCCGAGTGTGGCATTGGCGCGCTCCAGCCGCTCGGTGAGATGAGCGAGCAACGTCTTCGATGTCCACTTGTCGTTGAAGCGCGTGTTGAAGCGCGCCTTGGCGATGCCCGGCGCGATATTGGTCGCCTTGTTGCCGACATCGACGGTGGTGAACTGCAGCGAGGTCGGCTGGAAATGCGTGCTGCCGCTGTCGATCGGCTCGCGGATCAGCGCCTCGATCAACGCGGACAGGCGATGGATGGCATTGTCGAGCCGCTCCGGATAGGCGACGTGGCCCTGCACGCCGCGTACGACCATGTCGACGGTCATGCTGCCGCGCCGGCCGATCTTCATCATGTCGCCGAAACGCTTCGAGCTGGTCGGCTCCCCCACGATGCAGGCATCGAGCGTCTCGCCGCGCTCGGCCAGTCGCTTCAGCATCTTCACCGTGCCGTTGACCGCGGGGCCTTCCTCGTCGCCGGTGATCAACAGGCTGATCGAGCCGCCGAAGTCACGGCCGCGTTTGGCGAGGAAGCGCGCGCTGGCTTCGGTGAAGGCCGCAATCGCGCCTTTCATGTCGGCGGCGCCCCGGCCGAAGAGATAGCCGTTCGACAGCTCGGCCGAGAACGGCCCGATGGTCCACGACGACAGATCGCCCACCGGCACCACGTCGCTGTGGCCGGCGAAGCACAAATGCTTCCCGCCGATGCCGATGCGGGCATAGAGATTGGCCACGTCGTCGGTGCCGGCCTGGGTGAAATCCATGCGCTCGCATTTGAAGCCGAGTGGCGCCAGCACCTTCTCGAGGTATTGCAGGGCGCCGCCTTCGTGCGGTGTCACGCTCTCGCAGCGCACCAGCGTGCGGGTCAGATCGATCGTGTCGGTGACCGGGGAAATAGTCGTGTCGGGCATGGCCGGACACTACCCCCGCCCTCCGCCAAAGAGAAGAGCGCCGGGGGACCGGCGCTCAGTCGCTTTTCGAGAGGAAGATTGTCTTGCTTGTTATGACCTCAGGCGACCATCCGGTCGGCCTCTTGCAGATTGACCGAAACCAGCTGCGACACGCCCTGCTCGCCCATGGTGACGCCGTAGAGGCGGTCCATGCGCGCCATGGTGACGCGATGATGGGTAATGATCAGGAAGCGCGTGTCGGTGCGGCCGGCGATATCCTGCACCAGCTTGCAGAAGCGCTCGACGTTGAGGTCGTCCAGCGGCGCGTCCACCTCGTCCAGCACGCAGATCGGCGCGGGGTTGGTCATGAAGACCGCGAAGAGCAGCGATAGCGCCGTCAGGGCCTGCTCGCCGCCCGAGAGCAGCGACATGACCTGCAGCTTCTTGCCCGGCGGGGAGGCATGGATTTCGAGGCCGGCTTCGAGTGGATCCTCCGATTCGGTGAGTCGGAGTTCGGCCTTGCCGCCGCCGAACAGGCTGGTGAAGAGCACCTGGAAGTGGCCGCTGACCTGCTCGAAGGCGACGAGGAAGCGTTCGCGGCCCTCGCGGTTCAGGCTCTGGATGCCCTGGCGCAGGCGGGCAATGGCTGAGACGAGATCGTCGCGCTCGCTCGACATGCCGAGGATCTGCTGTTCGAGTTCGTTGGCCTCTTCCTCGGCCCGCAGGTTCACGGCACCCATGGTCTCGCGTTCGTGCACCAGCTTCTCGAGCCGGTTCTCGGCCTTGTCGATCTCCGGCAGTTCGTCGAGCGAGGCCACTTCGGCCAGCGTGAGAACCGCATCGGACTCGCAGCGCAGCTTCTCGAGGATACGCTCGACCACGCCTTCGCGATCCTTGGCCGCCTGCTCGACCTGGCCCTCGCGGCGCACGCGGCTCTCGCGCGCCCCGGAGAGTTCGCCCTCGGCCTGGCGAAGCGCCTTGTCGGCCTCGTTGAGACGAGTCTCGCCGACGGCGAGGCGGTCGGCGGCGTCCTGGCGGGTCGTCTCGGCACCGTCGATCTGTTCGGCCAGCGTCATGCGCTTGGCCTCGATCTCCGCGGGCCTGGCGGCAAGCTCGGCAATGGCGGCCGAGATCTGGCTATGACGGGCTTCGAGTTCGACGATCTGCCCGTCGGCCTCGGCCAGGCGCTTGCTCCAACCCTGATGGTCGTTGGCGATCTGGCCCAGACGCTCGACGCGCATGGCGCTCTCGCGGGCGAGGCGATTGCAGGCGCCCTCGGCCTCGACCAGTTGCGCGCGCAACTCGGCGATGCGGGCGCGCAGCGCGCCAGCCTCGACGCGGTCGGCCTGGGTGTCGGAGATCGAAGACAGGCGCGCCTCGCGGAAGGTGCGGCGCATTTCGGCATCGGCGATGTCGCTGGCCAGTTCAGTCAGTACCTCGACGGTGCCGTTTAGGCGCGAGCGCAGCGCATCGGTGCGCCGAGCGATCTCGGCGTGATGCTCGCGGGCCTGCGTGGCGGCGCGTTCGGCGGCGGCAATCGCTGCCTGCGCCTCACGCTCGGCGGCGCGGGTGGCTTCGCCGGCAACGTCGGTCTTGCGGCGGGCCGCTTCGGCCACGCTGCGCTCATGGGCACGGGCCTGCTCGACCGTGAGCTTCTCGGCCTGGCGCGCGGCGGCGAGCCACAGCGCCTCGGCATCGGCGCGGCTCTGCGCATCGGCCTGCTCGGCGGCGGCCAGGTCGATCTGCTGGCGGATATCGGCCAAGCGGTTGCGCTGGCTGAGCTGCACGGCGGCAGCCGTCGGCGCACCGGCTCGCATGGTGTAGCCGTCCCAGCGCCAGACGGCGCCGTCCTGCGTCACCAGCTGCTGGCCGGCCTGCAGCGTCTCCTGCAGGCGGGCACCGGTCGCCTCGTCGGCGACGATGCCGATATAGGCGAGGCGGCGCGCCAGCTCGGCCGGTGCGTTGACATGGGCGCCAAGCGGCGTGGCACCTTCCGGCAGGGCCGGCGCATGGGCATGCGGCTCGAGCGGCAGCCAATGGACGGGCGCGCCCCGATCGGATGAGGCTTCTAGATCGTCGCCAAAGGCCGCGCCCAGGGCCTTCTCGAAGCCCGGCTGGACGGTCAGCGCGTCGAGCAGCGGCGGCCATAGTGAATTGGCGGCGGACTTCAGCGCGGCGGCAACGCCCGACTCCTCGGCCCGCAGCTTGGTGATGCGGGCGGTGGCGGCCTGCAGCACATCGACGGCGGTCGCGTAGCTCGCCTCGGCGGCATGACGCTCGGCGCCGCGCGCGCGTTCCATGTCGAGGCGCTCGGCTTCGGCGCGTTCGACACGCTGGCGGGCCGAGGCCGATTCATAGCGCTCGGCTTCGCGCGCACCGTCGACCGATTCCTGGCCGCTGAGACGCGCCGCATCAAGGGCGGCATGGGCGACTTGGAGGGCGGTTTCGACATCGCCCATCGCCGGCAGGCCCGAAAGCTCGCCTTCGATCTGGCGTTGCTGCGCCGAGACTTCGTCGCGGCGCACGGTCAGGCGGCGCAGGCGATCCTGCATTTCGCCGATCTCGCGCATGACGCTCTGGCGCAGCGCCTCGTCGTCGGCGATCTGGCGCGTCAGGCGGTCGTGCTCGACCTCGGCCGCATGAGTGGCTTCGCTGGCTTCGTCGCGTGCCAGCTGGGCAGCGCTAGCGCGGTCGTCTTCGCCGACACGCTCCTGTTCGAGACGGTCACGCTGGCTCTCGAGTTCGCCGATGGCGGCCTCGGCATCGCCCTTGCGGCCACGTTCGCGCGACAGGTCGGAGTCGGTCTGGCGCAGGCGCGTCTCGGCCTCGTTCTGGGCCTCGGCAACGCGCTCGGCTTCGGCGGTCAGGGCATCGTGGGCGACGCGCAGGCGCTGGAGACCGGCGGCGGCAGCAGCTTCCTCGTTACGCAGCGGCGGCAGCGCGGTCGCGGCCTCGGCCTGTGCCGTGGTCGCCAGACCGACGAAGCGCGTGAGGTCGGCAACCATGGCTTCGGCTTCGCGCAGCCGCTCGCCCGATTCGGCCAGCTCCTTCTCGGCCGAAGCCAGACGCAGCGCCAGCACGGCGGCTTCGGCGCGGCGAATATGGTCGCTCAGATTGCGGTATCGGCTGGCCTGCCGGGCTTGGCGCTTGAGGCCCTTGTGCTGCTCTTCCAGGGCCACGAGCACGTCCTGCACGCGCTCCAGGTTCTGCTCGGCGGCGCGCAGGCGCAGTTCGGCCTCGTGGCGGCGGGCATAGAGGCCGGTGATGCCGGCGGCCTCGTCGATGACGCTGCGCCGATCGATCGGCCGGGCATTGATCAGCGTGCCGATACGGCCCTGGCTGACCAGCGCCGTCGAGCGCGAGCCGGTTGCCGAATCGGCAAACAGGGTCTGCACGTCGCGGGCGCGGATTTCGCGGCCGTTGACCGAATAGGCCGAGCCATGGCCGCGCTCGATGCGGCGTACGACGTCGAGCTGGTCGGCGTCGTTGACCGCCGCCGGCGCGGTACGCGTCTTGTTGTCGAGCGACAGCATCACCTCGGCGATGTTGCGCGCCGGGCGCTGTCCCGTGCCGGCGAAGATGACGTCTTCCATCTCGCTGCCGCGCATCTGCTTGGCCGAGGTCTCGCCCATCACCCACTTCAGCGCTTCGACCAGGTTCGACTTGCCGCAGCCATTGGGGCCGACGATGCCCGTCAGGCCTTGCTCAATGGCAAGCTCCGTCGGATCGACGAAGGACTTGAACCCGGAGAGCCGGAGCTTGTCGAACTGGACCATTACACCACGCCTGTTTTGACTTGATTACTTGACGAGCTTGCCGAGCACGCCTTCGAGATCCTCGATGGTGCGCGACCCGCGATATTGCGTTCCGTTGATGAAAATCGTCGGCGTCGAGCTGACGCCCAGCGTCTCGCCGCCGCGGAAATCGTTGACCACGGCGTTGGCCTTGCTCTCGTCGGCGAGGCAGGCCTTCACTTCGGCCTCGCCCATGCCGGCGATGCGCAGCGACTTCGCCACCTCGGCGACCGGATCGGCGGCGGCGGCCCACTGGGGCTGGCCGCGGAACATTATGTCGAGCACGGCGAAGTAGCGGTCGTTGCCAGCGCATTCGGCGAGTTGGGCGGCCTTGGCGGCGGCCTGGTCGAGCGGGTAGTCGCGGAAGATCAGCCGCGCCTTGCCGGTGTCGAGCCAGCGCTTCTTGAGCTCCGGCAGGGTCAGCACATGGAAGGCCGCGCAATGCGAGCAGGTCAGCGAGGCGTATTCGATGATGGTGATGGCGGCCTTGGGGTCGCCCAAGACATGGTCGGCGGGCTGAAGCTCGAGGAGGGCGTTTTTGTCAGGAGTCGACGTCGCCGCGACCGGGGTGGAAGCGGGGGAAGTGTTGGGGCGGGTGCCGAAATAGACGCCGGCCACGATCGCGGCCACCGCCACGGCACCGCCGGCGACGATCAAGATATTCCTCATTACTGACATCCTCTCTACTACATCTTGGGAATTACGCCTGTGGGGAGTCAAATGAATCAGCGTCCCGACTTGCGTAAAATAATGTCGATGGCCTTGGGGTCACCCGGATTTCCGTGATTCTCCCCATTAATGAAAAGGGTTGGCGTACTGGTGACGCCCAGCGTCTGGCCGTCTTGGATGCTCTCGATCACCTTATCCACCACCGGCGTATTGACGTCGCAGGCGAGAACCTGATCGCGGGTGACCCCGAGGCTGGCGAGAGCCGCCGCCATCTCGGTCGCCGGATCGGCCGCGCGGGCCCAGCGGTCCTGGGTGCGGAACAGCATGTCGGCCCGCTGGAAGAAACTTGCCGGCGGCCCGCACTCGACGAGCTGACTTGCCAGCGTGGCGACGCTGTCGATCGGGAAGTGGCGAAAGACGAGCTTGGCCTTGCCGCTATCGATCCAGCGCTTCTTCACCGTCGGCAGCACTTCGAGATGGAAGCGCGCGCAGCTCCAGCAGGTAAAGGAAACGTATTCGATGATCGTATTGGGTGCGTCGGGCTTGCCGAGAACATGCTCGCCGTCGCGCACCTTCAGAAGATCGTTTTGCGCCCGCGCACTGGCGGGAAGGAAAAGCGCGGCACCCAATGTGCCAATCAGAGCCTGGCGTCGTTTCATTTCCCCATCCTCAGCAGCATCTCGTCGATGATGACCCAGTTATCGGGGCTCCCAACATTTTCTCCATTGATGAACAGCGTCGGCGTGAAGCGCACGCCCAGTATCTGGCCGCCAAAAACGTCTTCGACGACGCGATCCAGCACGGGACCTTTCTGCCGGCAGACCTCGGCCGCCTCGGCCGTGAAGCCATTTGCCACCAGCGCCTCGGCCGCCGCGGCGGCCGGATCGTCGGCGCGGGTCCAGACATCCTGGGTGCGCGACAGGATCTCGACGTTGTCGAAGAACTTTTCCGTACCGGCGCATTCCAGCACGTTGGCCGCCTGGGTAGCGACCGTATCGAACGGGAAGTAGCGATAGACGAAGCAGGCGTGACCGGCCTCGATCCAGCGCAACCTGAGGCCGGGCAGGACCTCGAGATGAAAATGAGCGCAATGCGGGCAGGTGAGCGAGGCATATTCGACGATGACCATCGGCGAATCGCGGTTGCCCAGGACATGATCGTTTGGCCGGACCTTCAAGGCCTCGGGCACGGCATCCCGTGAGACTTGCGCGCGCACGTCACGGGCGAGTGCCGCCGCACCCAGCGCACCGACCAACAGGCCACGCCGCGTCATCGCCACGCGTGCGCCCAGCCGCGCCAGCGCCGCCCGCAATTCCGGATCCTTCACCGTGGCCACGCGTGCTTCCACCTGGGCGACGGTCACGGGATCGGGCTTGGGAATCGGGGGCCGCAGCGGCTGCTGCGAAATCACGCCCTGGACCAGGCGAATGTCCTCGATGGCGCGGTGGCCGAAATAGGCATTCACGCGCTCGATCAATTGGCCACTCATATGCTGCACTTCGAGCGCCGCGGCACCCGACACGCGCAGGCGCAGGACCTTGCCGCCGGCAGGCCCCTTGCGGCTGGCGAGCAACGCTTCCGGCCGCGTGGTGCGTGCCAGTTCCGGGCCGGCGATGCCCGGCCAGTCGACGCGCAAACGGGCAATCGACGTGCCGCGGCCTTTGGCCACCACGGAGGTCAGTCGCTGGGCCAATCCGCCGATGTTTCGAAAGCCGCCTTGCCGCATGCCGGCATGGTAAGACACGCCCTCCGGCATGACCATGTCCTCCGCTCCCACCCACGCTTCACGTTTGCTTGCCTGGTACGACCGCCACCGCCGCGCCATGCCGTGGCGCGCGCCGGCCGGCGAACGCATGGCGCCCTACCGCGTCTGGCTGTCGGAGATCATGCTGCAGCAGACCACGGTAGCGACGGTGGGCGCGTATTTCCGCCGGTTTGTCGAACGCTGGCCCACGGCCGAGGCGCTGGCTGCCGCCCCCCTGGACGAGGTTCTCTCGGCTTGGGCGGGCCTCGGCTACTACGCCCGCGCACGCAATCTGCACGCCTGCGCCAAGGCCGTGGTGGAACGTCACAGCGGGGTCTTTCCCGAGGACGAAGCGGCCCTGCTCGCGCTGCCCGGCATCGGTCCCTATACGGCCGCCGCCATCAGGGCCATTGCCTTCGATTATCCGGCCTCGGCGGTCGACGGCAATGTCGAGCGCGTGATCGCCCGACTCTATGCCATCGAGACGCCGCTGCCTGCCGCCAAGGAAGAGATGCGCGCCCGCGCCGCAGCACTTGTGCCCAACAAGCGCGCCGGCGATTACGCCCAGGCGATGATGGATCTCGGCGCCACGGTCTGCGTGCCGCGCAATCCGCGCTGCATCATCTGTCCCCTCATGGAGACCTGCCTCGCGCGCAAAAGGGACATCGCCGAGGAGCTGCCACGCCGCGCGCCCAAGGCCGAGAAGCCGACGCGACGCGGGCTTGCCTTCGTGCTGCTGCGCAAGGACGGCGCCATCCTGTTGCGCAAGCGGCCGCCGAAAGGGCTGCTGGGCGGCATGGACGAGGTGCCGTCGAGCGACTGGCGCGAGGGCGGCTTCATGCTGGCCGAGGCGCTATGCCAGGCGCCGGTGAACGCAAAGTGGCGGACACTCCAAGGACTCGTGCGCCACACCTTCACGCATTTTCATCTCGAACTGACGGTCGCACGGGCCTGTGTCTCGACAAAGGTCGACGGCGAATGGTGCAGCCTGGACCGGCTGGACGAACGCGCCCTGCCGACGGTGATGCGCAAGGTGATCGAGCACGCCGTCAAAGGCTGAGGCCGGCCCTCACCTGTTGGCGCAGATGATCGATGGGCAGCTTCGCGCCCTCGATATCGACATGCCAGTAGGTCCAGCCGTTGCAGGCCGGCGCGCCCTGTACCGCGGCGCCCACCTGGTGGATCGAGCCGCGATGCTGGCCCATGGCATTGGCGGCCGAAAGCGTGCCGTCGGCGCGCACGCGTGCATGCACGCGGCCGGCATGGTCGCTCAGGACGGTGCCGGGCGAGAGCAGACCCGATTCGATCAGTACGCCGAACGGGATACGCGGTTCGCTGCGCTTGCTGGGCTTGTCGGCAACGTCCTCGGCGCTGAGTGGCCGCACGGCGTCGATGCGCGCCTGCGCGAACTTGGCGTAGCCGGTGTCGCGCTCGAGACCGATGAAGTGGCGTCCCAGGCGCTTGGCCACCGCGCCGGTCGTGCCGGTGCCGAAAAATGGATCAAGGATGACGTCGCCCGGATTGCTGGCCGCCATGATGCAGCGGAAGAGCAGCGACTCGGGCTTCTGCGTCGGATGGGCCTTCTTGCCGTCGTCGCCCTTGAGACGCTCGCCGCCGGTGCAGAGCGGCAGCAGCCAATCCGAGCGCATCTGGATGCCCTCGTTGAGCTCCTTCATCGCGTCGTAGTTGAAGGTGTAGCGCTTGCCGGCGCGATCGCGCGACGCCCAGATCATGGTCTCGTGCGCATTGGTGAAACGCTTGCCGCGGAAATTCGGCATCGGGTTCGACTTGCGCCAGATGACATCGTTCAACAGCCAGTAGCCGATGTCCTGCAGCGCCGTGCCGATGCGGAAAATGTTGTGATAGCTGCCGATGACCCAGAGCGTGCCGTCGGGCTTGAGCGCCCGGCGCGCCGCCTTCAGCCAATCGCGCGTGAAGGCATCGTAGCGCGCGAAATCGGCGAACTTGTCCCAGTCGTCGTCGACCGCATCGACCTTGCTGTTGTCGGGCCGCAGCAGGTCGCCGCCCAGCTGGAGGTTATACGGCGGGTCGGCGAAGACCATGTCGACGGAGGCTTCGGGCAGGCTGCGCATCAATTCGATGCAGTCGCCGACGAGAATGCGGTTCAGGTAATCCACGGGCATGTGGATAACAATGATTCAGCGGCGGTGAGAGTTGTACCGCTGCTTTGTATCGATTGTTTTCAGAGAAGCCGCGTCACCGGCGCGAAGCTGCGGCGGTGATGCGGCGTCGGGCCGAGCAGGCCCAGCGCTTCGAGATGTTCGGGACTGCCATAGCCCTGGTTGGTCTGCCAGCCATAGTCGGGGAAGGAAACCGACAGAACCTGCATGTAGCGATCGCGCGCGACCTTGGCGAAGATCGAGGCCGCCGCGATCGAATAGGAATGCGCGTCGCCGCCGATGATGGTCTCGGCGCGGCAGCCGAGTTCCGGCGGCGCGCGGTTGCCATCGACCAGCGCTGTCTCGGGCTGCTCGGCCAGCCTCAGCAGAGCGCGGCGCATGGCAAGGAAGGTCGCCTGCAGGATGTTGATGCGGTCGATCTCCTCGACGCTCGCCTCGGCGATGGCGAAGTGCACGGCGCCCGAGGCGATCATCGCCTCATAGGCTTCCTCGCGATCCCCAGCCGTCAGCTTCTTGGAATCGTCGATCAGGCGCAACAGCTTGCGCTTGGCGCGGTCGCGGTCGATCACCGCGGCGGCGGCGAAGACCGGCCCGGCCAAGGGTCCGCGCCCGGCTTCGTCGATGCCGGCGACACGACCTGTGCAGCGCAATTCGAAGCGGAAGCTCGGCATATCCCCATCGCGAGCCGCTAGACTGCGGCCATGTCCCTGATAGCCGATATCATCGCGCAGGACCCTGTGGGTATGGAACAACTCCGTGCGGCACGGGAACTCGCCCTGCCCGACTGGTGCATCGCCGCAGGATTCGTGCGCAATCGCGTCTGGGATCACCTGCACGGCATCTCCCCGGTACGACTGCCGCCCGACATCGACGTTCTTTATTTCGACGCCAGCGATACGTCGCGGCAGAGCGAGGCGGTGTTTCAGGAAAAACTCGCCCGCCTGCTGCCCGGCGCCCCCTGGGAAGTGCGCAACCAGGCCCGCATGCATGAATGGAAAGGCCTGCCGCCACATCGCGACACGGCCGACGCGATGATCTACTGGCTGGAACGCGTGACCTCGGTCGGCCTGCGTCTCGAAGCCGACGATACGCTGACGGTGATCGCGCCGCTCGGCACCGACGATCTCATCAACCTCGTCTGCCGCCCCACGGTCTATGGCCGCCAACATCTCGACCAGTACGAACGCCGCATCGCCGACAAAAACTGGCGCGGGCTGTGGCCGAAGGTCCGCTTCCTCGACTAGAAGAGTCGGCCCTGACGTGCATCGCGCTTGGCATCGACGAGTGCGGTGCGGGCCTCCTCGGGCACGCTGAAGATCGAGGTATCGAGTCGCACGCGCACGCGGTTGAGGCCGAGACGCTTCACGGCGGCGGTGAAGCGCTGGCTCATCAGCAGCGCCAGCGGTCCCTCGCCGCGCATGCGGCTGCCGAACTCGGCATCGTAGAGCTGGCCACCGCGCATCTGGCGGATCAGCGACAGCACGCGGTCCTTGGCGTTGGGACGATGCGTCTGCAGCCATTCCTCGAAGATCTCCTTGAGTTCGAGCGGCAGGCGTAGCGGCACGAAGCCGGCGCGCGTGGCGCCCGCCGCGACGGCGGCATCGAGGATCGATTCCATCTCGTGATCGTTCAGGCCCGGGATCATCGGTGCGCTCATCACGCCCGTCGGAATGCCGGCTTCCGACAGTGCTTTGATCGCCGCCAATCGCTTATGCGGCGCCGAGGCGCGCGGCTCCATCACCCGCGCCAGATCCTTGTCGAGCGTCGTCACCGAAAGAAATGCTTCGGCAAGATTGCGCTTCGCCATATCGGCCAGGATGTCGATGTCGCGTGTGATCAAGTGGTTCTTGGTGACGATGCCGACGGGATGATTGAAGTCGCTCAGCACCCGCAGGATCTGCCGCGTGATCTTGAGGTCGCGCTCGACCGGCTGGTAGGGGTCGGTATTGGTGCCCATGGCGATGACTGCGCATTTGTATTTCGGCGCGGCCAGTTCGGCGCGCAGCAACGCCGCCGCCTCGGGCTTGAAGAGGATTTTGGTTTCGAAATCGAGGCCAGGCGACAGGCCGAGATAGGCATGCGTCGGCCGCGCGAAGCAATAGACGCAGCCGTGCTCGCACCCGCGATAGGGATTGATCGAACGGTCGAAGCCGATGTCGGGCGAGTTGTTGCGCGCGATGATCGTGCGCGTGGCGTCGCGCGTCAGGATGGTGCGCAGTGGCGGCAACTCATCGTCTTCGTTTGGCTCCTCGGGAGGCGGCGCTTCCCAGCCGTCGGTCGTGCGGATGCGGCGCTCGCTGTCGAAGCGGCTCGACTCGTTGGAGAGCGCGCCACGGCCCTTGCGAACGGGCTCGGCGATGGGATCGTCGGGATAATCGGGGGGTGTCTGCGGCCGCATCATGCAAACGACCTTGGGAACAAATCAGGAACGAGTCAAGCTGCCCCATTCGGCACGGATGGCGCGGATCTGATCGCGTTCGAAACACTGGTCAATGCGCGCCTGGAGGTGACGCTTCATGTTGTGGTCGAGACCCGAATCGCTCCATTGGCTGGGGTTCGAGGGATCGCGCGGCGCCCGCGTTTCGACCCGCCAGCGCGCCATAAAAAGAGTTGTGCGTAACCACGTGAGACGGCGCATCGGCTCCAGCCACGGCTGCAGCGCCTGGGCCCGTGCCTTGCCGATCCTCGCGAGATACGAGGCATAAAAGCCCTGCACCTCTTCGCGCGTCAGCAGTTTGCCGATATCGGGATGCCACAGCGTCGAGGTCGGCAGCGTCGCATGCGCGAGATCGATGGCGGGCGAGCCGACATGGACCTTCTCCAGATCGACGAACCAGGCGCGGCCCGCAGCATCGACGATGAAATTGCCGGGATGCGTGTCGGCCAGCGCCACGGTGAGCGGCTGCGCGCGCTTGCCTAAATCCAGCGCTATGCCGCGCATCAGACGCAGTTCCTCGGCGATCTCGGCGCGCGAGCCGGAGTCGGGCACCGCTTTCTCGAGAAAGCGCATGGCGTTGGACTCGACCGCCTCAAGCGTTTCGGCGAAGGGATTCGTCTGGCGCGGGATGGGCGAGTCTTGCGGAGGCAGCGGCAGCGCATGAATCCGCGCCAATGTCTCGGCCATCGCTTCGAGTTCACCGGGCAGGCGGGGCGCATGACCATCGATGAAGTCTACGATCAGCGCACCGCCCGGCAGACCGGCGCGCGGCGGAAGGACATCGTGCAGACGCGGCGTGCGTTGGCTCGGCTCAAGGTAACGGAACGCGGCGGCCTGCACCTCCAGCCGCCCCGCTGCCGTTGTGTCGCCTTCATGGGCATAGGCAACACGCGCCAGCAAGCCGTCGCGCAAGCGCACATGACCGTGCGCCGTGCCGGTCGCCGGCAGGGCGTGGAGGTCGTCAGCGGTCAGAGGGGCGAAGCGCTTCTTCTCTGTCAGCGCCGCCAGAAGAGCGTCGGCCACTGCCCTCAGCCGCTCCGGGGCGCTTTGCCTTCGTTGAGGCGCGGCATCAGCTCGGCGAAATTGCAGGGGCGGAAACGGATGTCGAGTTGCTGGCGCAGGATGTCGTCCCAGCCGTCCTTGCAGGCGCCCGTCGAGCCGGGCAGCGCGAAGATATAGGTCGCATTGGCGACACCCGCCGTCGCCCGGCTCTGCATCGTCGAGGTGCCGATCTTCTGGAAGCTGATCCAGCGGAAGGTCTCGCCGAAGCCCTCGATCTTCTTCTCGAACAGGCCTTCCAGCGCCTCGGGCGTGACGTCGCGGCCTGTAACGCCGGTGCCGCCGGTGCTGATGACGGCCTCGATCTTCGGATCGTCGATCCACTTCTTCACCTGCACCCGAATGAGCGCAATGTCGTCGGTGACGATGGCGCGGTCGGCCAGCACATGGCCGTCGCGCACGATGCGTTCGACCAGCGTGTCGCCCGATTTGTCGGTCGCCAGCGTTCGTGTGTCGGAGACCGTCAGCACGGCGATGTTCACCGGCTTGAAGGGTGTCAATTCATCTATGCGGTTCATGAGGTTTATCTTACCGCGCCGGACTTGCAGTGGCGAGACGATCCACCTAGATCAAACTCATGACCGACTGGAAAAACGATGGCGTCCGCGTCATCCCCGCAGGATCCCTCGACACGAATACCGCCCAGACCCCGGGCATGAATCGCGCGGCCGCGATCAACTTCGCCCGCGTCGGCGCCCAGAAGTTGTGGGCCGGCACCGTCACCATCCATGCCCATGCCAAGACCGGCGCGCATCATCACGGCCATCTCGAAAGCGTCATCTATCTCGAAAGCGTCATCTATGTCGTGAAGGGCCGCGCCCGCATGCGATGGGGCGACACGCTGCAGTTCACCACCGAGGCCGGCCCTGGCGACTTCATCTACGTGCCGCCCTACGTACCGCACCAGGAAATCAACGCCTCTGACACCGAGCCGCTGGAATGCGTCCTCGTGCGTTCCGACAACGAGGCCGTGACGATCAATCTCGACATCGCGCCAGCGGAAAAGGTCGAGGAAGTTTACTGGGTCGATCCAACCCATCCCCATCCGCACAAACACTAAGAGCCGGCGCGGACCTCGGCGGAGCGATCCCAGAGATTGGGGATCTGCTGGTTGGTGTAGCCCGACACGAAGAGGTTGGGCGCGCCGGTTGCCGGATCGAACGTATGCCGGCGCACCGCGCCTATATTGCCGCCATAGACATGGATGCTGAGCGAGCCGCAGTCGATCAGGCCGTTCGTCACCTTGTGAATGTCGCCGACCGAGGGCAGCAGCACCTCGACATCGCCGGGCGACAGCGTGCTCACCGCCCCCGGCACCAGCGTACCGGTCGCGGGATCGCGCTGAAAGGCCTCCGACGTCTCCGTGCCGCGCAGCATGCCGACCAGTCCCCACATCTGATGATCGTGCACCGGCGTGCAGGCCGAGGGTGCCCAGACGAAACTGACCACCGAGAAGCGCTCGAAGGGATCGCACCACAAGAGGTTCTGCGCATAGCCATGCGGCGGACACTTGGCGCAGGACTCGGGCAGCCAGTCGTCCTGACTCACGAGTTCGCGCAGGAGCTTGGCGCCGACTTCGACGGCGGCAGCCTCGTCCTTGTCCTGCCACGCACCGCTCACGAGCGAGGTCATATCTCCGATGAAGCGGCGCAAGCGGGCGGTGTTCATGCAGGCCTCCTCAGCGGCGGGCGTCCTGTCGCTGCAGGCGTCCGGGCCAATCCAGTATAGGCCGGTCGGCTGTGAGCAGAACCGCCTCTTCGGCGAGCGCGGTGGCAATGATGATGCGGTCGAGCGGATCGCCATGGAGGTCGTCAAGATTGGACGCCCGCATCGCAATCTCGGCGTTCAAGACGATCTCACGCATCCCCAGAGAAAGGAGCAGGCGGCGCCATTCCTGGACGCCCGACGGGCCGCTGACCCTTCCCCGCTTCAGCAGGCGGCCTGCTTCGTAGAAAACGACGGTTGGAACCGCCAACTCATTTGCCGCGAGCGCCGCGTCGCACGCCTTTCGTGCCAGCTTTCCGAGATTTGGGTTTTGCTCGGTCAGCCACAGGATCGTGTGTGTATCGAGCAGGAGGGTCATCGAATTGTCCGGTGTAGTTTCGCCACTCGCGGTCCTCGTCGTAATCGTCATCCACGGGACCGACGATATCGCCCAGAATCTTGAAAGTGCCTTTCGTAGCACCCCACAGCGTCTTGGGCTTCTCGCGCACGGCGAAGATCGTCACCTTCGCCTTGCCGCGCTTGGTGATCGTGATGGGCTCGCCGCTTTCAGCGACCTCGTCGATCAGGGCGAGGCACTGAGCCTTGAAAGTGGTGGCGTTGATCTTTCTGTCCACGGCCGGACCTGCATTTCCAATATGACCACATCATATGGTCATATCGGCCTCGAGTTCAACGCCGGGCGCTATCCTGGGCCGTATATTTCGGCCATTCGTGGGCGGCGATCTGGTCGAGCGACGGCGTCGGCTGGCCGAGGCGGATCTGGTACATCCAGTAATTGGCCAGCACGCGCTGCACGAAGTCCCGCGTCTCGTGCAGCGGGATCAGCGCGATGTAGAGCAGCGGATCGGCCGAGGCGTTCAGCGAATTGTCCCAGCGCGCGACGTTGCCCGGCCCGCCATTGTACGAGGCGGCGGTGCGAACGAGGTTGTTGTCGGCGTCGCCCATCAGCGAGTTGATGTACTGCTGGCCGAGCGAGACGTTGTAGCCCGGCTCGAAAGGGTTCTGGCCGACGCGGTCAGGCAGATACTTGGTGGTGACGATCTGCGCGGTGCGCGGCATCAGCTGCATCAGACCCATGGCGCCGACATAGGAGCGCGCCTTGGGATTGAATGCCGATTCCTGGCGCATGAAGCCCCAGAGCAGCGCACGGTCGATGACGAGGCCCTCGGGCGGCTGCCACGACGGCAGCGGATACATGGCGGCGTCGTAGCCCTTGAGATTGTGGCGCTGGTCCCAATTGGCATTGCCGACACGCACCGAAAGACCCGGCAGCACGGCCTTCTGCGCCAGCGACAACACCGCCTCGACGAAGCGCGGATCGGCATCGATCGAGGCGGCATAGAGTTCGCGTTCGGCCGCCGTGACGGCGCCGAGTTGCAGCAGCGCGATCGCTCGATTGCCGGCACGGTTCTCCTTCAGGAGATTGACGCGGTCGCGATCGAGCGCCGGCAAATTGGCGTCGGGCTCGATCTTCATGCCCAGCGCCTTCTGGGCGATCAGGCCATGAAAGGTCCGGCCATGCAGCGCCGCGCGCTTGAGATAGGGTGCGAATTTCTGCGGATTGCCGGCCAGAAGGTTGGCGCGCGCCGCCCAGAAGGCGCCGGCCGCCAGCGTCCAGGACGAGGCTTGGTCAGGCGGAGCATCGGCCACCAGCTCGAAGCGGCGCGCCGCCTCGCTCATCTGGGCACGCGTGAAGGCGCTCATCGCCGCCGTCCAGTTGGCGTCGGGCGGCATCCCGGCATCGATCGGCACCGACACGCCACGCTGCGAATCGGACTCGAGAGAACGGGTGCGGATGCGCCCGCGCCACAGCTCGATTTCCTGCGGACCCAACACGTCGCCCGTCGTCCGACGGTCGAGCAACACGAAGCCCGCGTTAAAGCCACCATCGTCGAGCATCTGCTGCAGGCGCTGGCGCAACTCGGCGGCCTTGCCGGCGTCGACGCCGTTGACGGTGCGGGCGGCGGCGAAGGACGGCGAGCCCGGCGACTGCGACACGAAGCTGGCCGGCGTCAGTTCGGGGCCACCGGCGGTGCGGCGCGACAGAGCCAGCTTGTAGATCGCC
>JBBRFD010000013.1:0-45626 GCA_038224985.1 Reyranellales bacterium | reverse complement strand
GGCTTCCTCACGCTGTACGACGAAAGCCACGACGAGAAGGCCGAGGACGACGAGAGCGCCACCATCCTGCCCGACGTCACCGAGAACGAGGCGATGGACCGCCGCGAAGTGTTGCCCGAGCAACATTTCACCGAGCCGCCGCCGCGCTATTCGGAAGCCAGCCTGGTCAAGAAGCTCGAGGAACTCGGCATCGGCCGGCCCTCGACCTATGCCAGCATCATCGACGTGCTGCAGCGCCGCAACTACGTGAAGATCGACCGCAAGCGCTTCATTCCCGAGGACCGCGGCCGCATCGTCACGATGTTCCTGCAGACCTATTTCCCGCGCTACGTCGAATACAGTTTCACCGCCCATCTCGAGGAAGAACTCGACGACATCTCGGGCGGCAAGATGGACTGGCGCGCCGTGCTGCGCGAATTCTGGAAGGCCTTCTCCGCTGCCGTCGGCGAGACCAAGGATCTGCGCGTCAAGGAAGTGCTCGACAAGCTCGATACCGAGCTCGGCCCACACTTCTTCCCCGATGCCGAAAACGGCAAGAACCCGCGCGACTGCCCGTCCTGCAGCGGCGGCCGCCTCGGCCTCAAGCTCGGCAAGTTCGGCGCCTTCATCGGCTGCTCGAACTATCCCGACTGCCGCTTCACCCGGAAACTTGGCATCGTCGATGCCGACAAGGACGCCGCCTCGGGCGCCAATCTCGACGGACCGAAGTTGCTGGGCATGGACCCGGTGACGGGCCTGCCGGTGACGCTGCGCAACGGTCCCTACGGCCTCTACGTTCAGCTGGGCGATGCCGTGGCCAAGACGAAGGAAACGCCCGCCGTCAAACCCAAGCGGCAGTCGCTGCTTAAGGGCATGACACCCGACGAGGTGACGTTCGAAAAAGCGCTGGCGCTGCTGGCGCTGCCGCGCGAGCTTGGGCCGCATCCCGAAGACAAGGAAATGGTGCTGGCCGGCGTCGGCCGCTTCGGCCCCTACGTCAAGCATGGGCCGGCGTACAAATCGATCCCGGCAGACGAGAGCGTGCTCGAAATCGGCATGAACCGCGCCGTGGCCCTTCTGGCCGAGGCAAAAGTGCCGGGCCGCGGCCGCGCCGCCATCAAGCCGATCCGCATCGTCGGCGCGCATCCGGCCGATGAGGCGCCCATCGAGATCTACGACGGCCGCTACGGCATGTATGTGAAGCACGGCGGCATCAACGCCACCGTGCCGCGTGACCTCAAGCCGGAAGAGCTGACCATCGACCAGGCCGTCTCCCTGCTGGCCGAACGCGCCGCCAAGGGCGACAGCGGCAAGAAGCCGGCGCGCGCCAAGAAGGCGGCCCCCAAGGCTGCAGCGAAGGCTGCTCCCAAGTCTGCGACACCGAAGGCTGCGGCGCCGAAAGCTGTCGCACCGAAGAAGGCCGCGGCCCGGAAGAAGGCCGCGCCCAAGGCCAAGGCGCCCGCTCCCGATCTGCCCAAGGCGCGCACCGGCACCGATGGCTAAGGGCCGCGTCCCGACGCGCGACGAGTTGCTGGCCTTCATCCGCGAAAGCCCCACGCCGATCGGCAAGCGCGAGATCGCGCGCGCCTTCAACATCAAGGGCGACCAGCGCATCGAATTGAAGGCCCTGCTGCGCGAATTGCGCGATGTCGGCGAGATCACGCCCGACCGCGCCAAGACCTTCCGCGATCCCAAAGCCCTGACCGATGTCGTCGTGCTCGAGATCGTGCGCGTCGACAATGACGGCCACCTGCTGGCCGTGCCGCAGAAGCACGACACCGAGAAGGACGGCCCACCGCCGCGCATCGAGATCGCGCCCTTTTCCGCGCGCGGTACTGGGGCGATGCCGGCGCCGGCCGTGGGCGACCGCGTGCTGGCCTCGTTGAAGCGGCGCGGCGGCGATACCTACGAAGCCCGCATCATCCGCCGCCTCGGTAGCGGTCCGAAGAAGATCCTCGGCCTCTATGAGGAACCGGACCGTGGCATGGGCATCGTCACGCCGACCGACCGCAAGATGCGCATGACCTTCGAGGTGCGGCCATCGGACAAGAATGGCGCGCTGCCCGGCGACGTCGTCTGGGTCGAGGCCGCCGGCGGCACCCTGTCGACGCGCGCGCGCGTGCTCGAACGCATCGGGCCGATGAGCGACCCGCGCACGGTCAGTCTGATCTCGATTGCCACCAACGACATCCCGGTCGATTTCCCACCAGCCGCCGTCGAGGAAGCCGAACGCGCCAAGGCAGCGCCGATGGGCGACCGCCTCGACCTGCGCAAGACGCCGCTGGTCACCATCGACGGCGAGGACGCCCGCGACTTCGACGATGCCGTCTTCGCCGAACCCGACACACATACGTCGAACCCGGGCGGCTGGCATCTGCTGGTCGCCATCGCCGATGTCTCCTGGTACGTCCGGGCCGACAAGCCGCTCGACCGCGCCGCCTACAAGCGCGGCACCTCGGTCTATTTCCCCGACCGGGTCGTTCCCATGCTGCCCGAGGCGCTGTCGAACAACTGGTGTTCTCTGCTGCCGCGCGAGGACCGGCCGGTGCTGGTCGCCGAGATGTGGATCGACGCGGCGGGCGAGCTGAAGCGCCACAAGTTCCACCGCGCGATGATGCGCTCGGCCGGGCGCCTGACCTACAACCGCGTACAACGCGCCGCCGACGGCCATCCCGACGACGAGATCGGTCCATTGATGAAGGACGTGATCGAGCCGCTCTATGGCGCCTATCGCGTGCTGCTGGCGGCGCGCGAAAAACGTGGCGCGCTCGACCTCGATCTGCCGGAGCGCCTGGTCAAGCTGGGCGCCGACGGCCGCATCGCCGAGATCGGTATCCGCGAACGCCTCGACAGCCACAAGCTGATCGAGGAGTTCATGGTGCTGGCCAATGTCGCCGCAGCTCAGGCACTCGAACAGCGCCAGGCGCCCTGCCTCTACCGCGTCCACGACCAGCCCGATCTCGCCAAGATCGAGGGCTTGCGCGAGTTCCTCTCGACGCTGTCGATCAAGTTGCCGATCGGCCAGCGCCTGCGGCCGGCCGATCTCAATCGCGTGCTGGCCTCCGTGGCCGGCCAGCCGACCTCGCGGCTGGTCAGCGAGACCGTCCTGCGCAGCCAGAGCCAGGCGATCTACAGCCCCGACAATCTCGGCCATTTCGGTCTCGCACTCGCACGCTACGCGCATTTCACCTCGCCGATCCGGCGCTATCCGGATCTCCTGGTCCACCGCTCGCTGATCGCGGCCTATGGCCTGGGCGATGGCGGCCTGCCGGCGGGCGACGGCGGCCGCTTCAGCGAATTCGGCGAGCATCTTTCCATGTGCGAGCGCCGCGCCGTGGCCGCCGAGCGCAACGCCATGGACCGCTACGTCGCCAACTTCATGTCGCAGCATGTCGGTGCCACCTTCGCGGCCCGTACCAGCAGTGTCACGCGCTTCGGCCTGTTCATCAGCGTCGACGGCTCGGGCGCCGACGGCTTGATCCCGATCCGCAATATCGGCCAGGAATTCTACCGTCACGACGAAGGCCGCCAGCTTTTGATCGGCGAGCGCACGGGCGACACCTACGGGCTGGGCGACCGGCTGCGGGTCAAGCTGGTCGAGGCCAGCCTGGCCACCGGCGGCCTGCTGTTCGATATCGTCGAGGTGCTCGAACGGGTCGAACGTACGGCGGCACCGCCGGGCCGCAGCGGCCCCCCGCGTCGTCCGGTCGCGCATCGCGGCGGCCCAAAGGACAAACAGTCGCGTCGGCGGCGCTGAGCGAAGGGCCCATGTTGTGAAGGTGATCGACCTCCACAACCCGGCAAACAACAAGCCCCGCGATCTCGCCGACAATCCGCAGGATGTCGTGATGTTGACCGCGCTGCGCCGCGGCTGGCGTGGGCGTTGTCCGCGTTGCGGCGAAGGCGCCCTGTTCGGCAGTTTCCTCAAGATGCAGAGCCATTGCCCGGCCTGCGGGCTGGCACTTGAGCCCTACCGCGCCGACGACGCCCCGGCCTATTTCACCATTTTCGCCGTGGGCCACATCATCGTGCCCCTGGTCCTGATGTTCGAGAAATACGGCGAACAGCCCGCCCTCTGGCTGCACGCGGCGCTGTGGCTGCCGCTGTCGATCGGCCTCGCCTTGTTGCTGCTGCCGCGCATAAAGGGCGCCGTTATCGGCCTCCTATGGTCGCATCGCGCCGCCGCACCCAAGCCCGCGGGGAGCGGGACGGTCGTGAGCGCCCCTGCGGCGGACGGCTCCGGTCCTTCTCCCTGAGCGAGGCGCCCTTCCGATGGAAGCTTACCGCCCAACTGTGTTACGCTTCCCCTCGGTGTTCATGTGCTGACCCTCTTTTTCAACCGGGCCTTGCCCTGCGTCGCTTTGGCCTTGGTGGCCGCTTCGCTTGTGGCGTCCTGCGAAACGTCGTCGATTTCCAATACGGCCCCACCGGGTGCGCCAGCCGTTGCCAACGATCTCACCGCCGAACGCGTCATCCTGCAAGCCTATCGCGCCATTGGCGACCGCCATATCTTCGACCCCGATTTCCGCAAGCTGGCGCCCGACACCTACCGCGGCTTCGTCAGCGCCGACCCGTCGCTGTCGCTGCAGACCAGCGACAACACCGTCACCGTCCTGCACGACGGCCGCGCAGTCATCACCCGCCCGATCCCGGCTGGATGGGATGACGGCCGCGCCTGGGGTGGGTTGATGGCCGAGCTGCTGGTGGCTTCGCTCGAAGCCTCGCCGGCGCTGCGCGCAGCCGACCGCCAAGCCCAGATCAAACAGGCGATGATCGCCACGACCAAGCCGCTTGACCGCAACAGCCGCTACGCCGACCCCGACGAGGCGCGCGAGAACCGCTTCCAGCGCGACGGCGGCGGCGGCGTTGGCATTACGGTCGAACGCACCGACGACAAGAAAGTCTTTATCCGCAACGTCCAGGACAATGCCCCCGCTTCCAAAGCCGGGCTGATAGTCGGCGACCAGATCACCGGCATCGACGGTGAGGCCGTGGGCGAAAAGCCGCTGAGCGACGTCGTGCGTCTGCTGCGCGGCGCCATTGGCACGCCGCTCATCATCACCGTGCAGCGCCCTGGCCAGCCGGCCGCGATCAATGCCGCCCTGAAGCGCGGCCGCATCATCCCGACCACCGTAATGTACGAACGCCGCGGCGATATCGCCCATATCCGCGTCATCGGCTTCAACACAGCGACCACCGAGACCCTGAAGGCGACACTCGACAAGGCGCGCGCCGATATCGGCCCCGGCCTCAACGGCATCATCGTTGACATGCGTGGCAACCGCGGCGGCCTGCTCGACCAGGCGCTGTCGGTGACGGAAGTCTTCGTCGGCGACGGCATCGTATTCTCGACGCAGGGTCGCCATCCCGACAGCCGCCGCAGCTATCGCAGCGGCAGCGGCCGCAAGTCGCCCGACACCCCCATGGTGGTGCTGGTCAACGGCATGTCGGCCTCGGCGGCCGAGATCGTTGCCGCCGCCCTGCAGGATCGCGGGCGCGCCGCCATCGTCGGCACCACCAGCTACGGCAAGGGCACCGTGCAGACGGTCGTCCGCCTGCCCAACGAGGGCGAGCTGGTGCTGACCTGGTCGCGGCTGCTGGCGCCCTCCGGCTACACTTGGAATGAACTGGGCGTCCTGCCCAATATCTGCACCGCCAAGGTGACGAACATCCAGCAAGTGGCCGCCGATGCCGCCGACGCCAACCGTTCGACCCTCATGCGGTGGCACGCCTCGCGCAACCCGACCGCCGACGAGATCGCCACCCTGCGCCAGATCTGCCCGCCGGGCGAAGGCAGCGCCGACCGCGACCTCGAAATCGCGGGCCAGCTGCTGGGCAACCGCGACCTTTACGCCCGCGCCGTGCGCGCCGGCACCGATCAGGCGGCCGCCACCCGCCAATAAAGCCCCAACGACGCGGCTTGACAGGGCTGCTCTGCTGACTAATTTGCCGCCCTCTACGGAATTCGCCCTTTTGGGCATAAGGAAAAGACCATGGCCAAGCCGACCTCGATCCTGATCAAGATGATTTCCAGCGCCGACACAGGCTTCTTCTACGTCACCAAGAAGAACCCGCGCACCAAGACCGAGAAGCTCGAACTCAAAAAGTACGACCCGGTCGCGCGCAAGCACGTCGTCTTCAAGGAATCCAAGATCAAGTAATGCCGGCGACCCCATCGCTGCACAAAAGCCGCCCCTACCGGGCGGCTTTTTCGTGGGCTAGGGTCTGGTCAATCTGAAAACGGAGGAAATAGCCATGAGCGCCCAGCTTTCCCGCGACGACTGGAAAGGCCGCGTCACCGGCCTCAGCTACCGCAACCAGGCCTTCATCGGCGGCAAGTTCGTGCCGGCCGCCAGCGGCAAGACCTTCGACTGCGTCAACCCGGCCACGGGGCAGGTCCTGACCCAGGTCGCGGCCTGCGATAGCGCCGATGTCGATGCCGCCGTGAAGGCGGCGCGCGCCGCCTTCAACAAGGGCACCTGGGCCAACATGGCGCCGGCCCAGCGCAAGCGCATCATGCTGAAGCTGGCCGACCTAATGATGAAGAATCGCGACGAGCTGGCGCTGCTCGAGACCCTCGACATGGGCAAGCCGATCGCCTTTTCGACTTCGGTCGATATCCCGGGCTCGGCCAATGCCGTGCAGTGGTTCGGCGAGGCCATCGACAAGGTCTATGACGAAGTGGCTCCGACGCCGGGCAATGTCGTGGCCCTGATCACCCGCGAGGCCGCCGGCGTCGTGGCCTGCGTCGTGCCCTGGAACTTCCCCCTGCTGATGGCCTGCTGGAAGATTTCTCCCGCCCTGGCCGCCGGCAACTCGGTCATCCTGAAGCCGGCCGAACAGTCGCCGCTGACGGCGCTGCGTCTGGCCGAACTGGCGGCAGAGGCTGGCATTCCCGAAGGCGTGTTCAACGTGCTGCCAGGCTTTGGCGAGACGGCGGGCCAGGCGCTCGGCCGTCACATGGATGTCGATGTCATCGCCTTCACCGGCTCGACCGAGGTCGGCAAGTACTTCCTGAAGTACTCGGGCGACAGCAACATGAAGCAGGTCTGGCTCGAATGCGGCGGCAAGTCGCCCAACGTCGTGCTGGCGGATGCACCCAACCTCGACATCGCCGCCCGCCGTACCGCCTTCGGCATCTGGTTCAATCAGGGCGAGGTCTGCACCGCCGGCAGCCGCCTGATCGTCGAGGACAAGATCAAAGACGAGTTCCTCGCCAAGGTCATGGCCATCGGCCAGAAGATGATGCCGGGCGATCCGCTCGACCCCAAGACGCAGATGGGCGCCATGGTCGACGAGACCCAGACCAAGCGCGTCATGGGCTATATCGAGGCCGGCCAGAAGGAAGGCGCCAAGCTCGCGATGGGCGGCAAGCAGGTCCATATCGACAATGCCGGCTCCTTCATCGAACCGACGGTGTTCGATGGCGTCGACAACAAGATGAAGATTGCCCAGGAAGAAATCTTCGGACCGGTCCTCTCGGTGATCTCGGTCAAGGATGCCGAGCAGGCGCTGACCGTGGCCAACGACACGATCTATGGCCTGGCGTCGGCCATCTTCACCGCCGACATCAACAAGGCCTTCAAGTTCGCCAAGGGCCTGCGCGCCGGCTCGGTCTGGGTGAACACCTATGACGGTGGCGACATCACCACCCCGTTCGGCGGCTACAAGCAGTCCGGCATCGGCCGCGACAAGTCCCTGCACGCCTTCGACAAGTTCACCCAGGTCAAGACGACCTGGATCCAGCTCGGCTAGGACCAAGATAGAGGCGGCAGCTCAACATGACCGTGACCCGCCGCCCCTCGCCACCGCCCAGCGCATTCTTGGGCGATCTCGCCACCTTCTATCACTGGGATTCCTACGAGGCGCCCTTACGGCAGGGCAGCCTCGCCATGCACGAGCTGTATCTCGCGCTCTTTGCCCATCACCCACGCGGCTTCAAGCAGCTCCTGCTGCTGCGCGACAAAATCGTCGCCCCCTTCGGTCTCAGGCCTTCCGGCGCCGGTGCGCCCGCAGAGATCAAGCCGGCCTATGCGGCGGGCGAGAAGATCATGCGCTTCACCCTGTTCGGCCAGAACGACGACGAGATCGTCACCGGCGGGGACGACAAGCACCTCGATTTCCGGATGTCGGTGCGCCGTGTAACGGAAGGCGGCACCGAGCGCGTCACGCTGACCACGGTCGTCAGTCCGCACAATCTTTTCGGCAGGGCATACCTCGCCGCCATCCTCCCCTTTCACCGCTTCGGCGTCCGCATGCTTCTGGCGAACGCGGTAGAAGCCGGGCGAATTTGATCGGCCGATATCGTATCTATCTGGCCTGAATCGTGCTTGATAATGGGCAGGGAGCCATCATGCCGCCACTCACGATCCGGCACGTCACGACCTATCGATACCGGCACCCGGTCGCCTTCGGCGAGCACCGCATGATGCTGCGACCCCGCGACTCGCACGACCAGCGCGTCATCGAGGCCAGCCTTGGCATCAGCCCGGAACCCAGCAGTCTCCACTACGTGCAGGACGCCTTCGGCAATCATGTGGCGATCGCACGTTTTGCCGCGACCGCCACAGAGCTCAGCTTCGAGAGCATCGTCAGTGTCGAACACGCGCCCGCACAACTCGATCTGGCGAAGACCAACGCACCCTTTCCTGTCGCCTACAGCGCCGACGAGATGGCCGAGCTGGTCCAGGACATCCGTCGCCATCATGCCGATGCGGACGACGAGGTCGGCGGCTGGGCGCGCTCGTTGTTGCCGGAGCAGGACGATACAGACGCCTTCGATCTGCTTAACCGGCTTTCGCTGGCGATCCATCGTGGCTTCACCTATCGCCGCCGCGAGGCCAAGGGCATCCAGATGCCTGTCGAAACCTTGGCGCTCGGCCACGGCAGTTGCCGCGACTTTGCGTTGCTGATGATCGAGGCCGCGCGCTCCCTGGGCTTTGCCGCGCGTTTTGCCTCGGGTTATCTCGCCGTCGCCTTTAACGATCCTTCCGACTCCGCGGGCCACGGCGCCACCCATGCCTGGGCGCAGATCCACCTGCCGGGCGCCGGCTGGGTCGATTTCGATCCGACCAGCGGCAGCGTCGGCAAGGCCAGCCTCGTCACCGTGGCGATCGTGCGCGATCCGGGCGAGGCCTTGCCGCTCCACGGCACCTTCATCGGCTCGCAGGCGGACACCCTTGGCATGGACGTGCGTGTAAGCGTCACAGCCCATGCGCCGCCGGCAACCTGAACCGCCCATACGCGTTGGTACCCGATGAAAATTCGCGTCGGTTACGAACTCATCTACGACTTCCCCCAGCCGACCCCCATGATCGTCATGCTGGGCATTCACTACAGCCGCGCGTCGGACATCATCTTGCCCGACCATCTGACGACCGATCCTTCGGTGCCGGTGACGACCTATCGGGACGGTTATGGCAACTGGTGCAGCCGTCTCGTCGCTCCGAGCGGCAGAATGCGCCTGGCGTCGAGCGGCACGGTTCGCGACAGCGGTCTGCCGGACGTCGTTGTACCCTCGGCACTTCAGCACGCCGTCGAGGATTTGCCATCGGACACGCTCGTCTATCTCCTGGGCAGCCGCTATTGCGAGACCGACCGGCTTACCGACGTTGCCTGGAATTTGTTCGGGTCGACGCCGCCGGGCTGGGCACGCGTCCAGGCGATCTGCGACTACGTCCATAACCACATCACCTTCGGCTACCAGCATGCGAGCGCCACAAAAACTGCTTGGGATGCCTACGACCAGCGTCTGGGCGTCTGCCGCGACTATGCCCATCTGGCCATTACGTTCTGTCGGTGCATGAACATTCCCGCGCGTTACTGCACGGGATACCTCGGCGACATCGGCATGCCGCCACCCTATGGCGTGATGGACTTCGCCGGCTGGTTCGAGGCCTTCATCGGCGGACACTGGTACACATTCGATGCGCGCAACAACATGCCGCGCATCGGTCGCGTGCTGATCGCGCAGGGCCGCGACGCCTCGGATGTTCCGATCACGCACACCTTCGGCCCCAATACGCTGGCGAGCTTCAAGGTCTTCACCGACGAAGTGAATTAGCTGAGCGGCGGCGCCGTTTCGCGCTTTGCCAACAGCGCCGCGGCGGCAAAGCCCAACGCCGCGACCAGCATGATTGCCGTCAGGATCCACAACACGGCCGTATAGCCACCGAAGGCGCTCCAGGCGAAGGCGCCCAGCAGTGGCCCTGCCGCGCGCATGACGTTGGTCGGCATGGTGAGCGCGCCGCTCACGACACCGTAGCCTTCGGTGCCGATGAATTCCGGTACGGACATGCCGCGCAGGATGGTGAGCAATCCATTGGCCACGCCATAGATGATGGCAAAGGGGATCAGGCCGTAGACGGTGTCGATCCCCAAGGCCAGCATCGCCATGGAGATGGGAAAGGCAAAGTAGATGCCAGCACCCAGCTGGATCGTCGTGATGTGGCGCTGGCCCGCCATCAGCAGCACGCGGCCCACGACCTGCATCGGCCCGATCAGGGCGATGATCGCCATGACCACACCCATCTGCACGCCCCGCTCGACCAGCAGCGGGATCAGATGGAAGCTCATGGCGGAGAAGGCAAGGCCGTAGCCCGCAAAGGCCACGACCAGTCCCCAGAAGGCCGGCACGCGCACCGCCGCCGCCAGTGGACTCTTCTTTACGGCACCCTGGACGGGCTTCGGGATCGCCGCGATTGGCACCGGCGCTTCGCGAGACCCCGGCACGAAGAGCCAATGGATGAAGAAGGCGACACCGAGGATGATGGCCGCCATCACCTGCAACGTCGGCCGCCAGTCGATGCGCTCGATCAGGAACTGCGCCAGGGGAATGCCGAAGGTGCTGGCCAAGCCGCCCAGAAAAGTCATCACGAGGATGGCTTGCTTGTAGCGCGGGCCGTAGACGCGGGTGATGACGGCGAAGGCTGGCTCGTAGAGCGTCACCGACTGGCAGACACCGAGCCCGATCCAGACAGCGTAAAAGACCGGCAGCGAATCGGTCTGCGACCAGACGAAGAGCAGGACCGCCGCCAGCAGCGAGCCGCCGGTCATCAACAGGCGGCCATGGCCACGATCGATCCAGGCACCGACCGGAATGGAGCAGAGACCGGCCACCAGCAGGCCGGCCGACAAGGCGCCATAGAGCGTGTCGCGCGACCAGCCAAGGTCCCTCTCCATCGGCACGACGAAGAGCGGGAATGTGTAATAAACGAGGCCCCAGGTGATGAGCTGGCCGAGCGACAGGACCCACAGAATGCTCGACGGGCGCTTGCGCCAGGCTTTCCCGCTTCCGCTTTTGGCCATCGCCCCCTGCTTGTCCACCCTGCTTGCCTGCGTCGCTGGGCGTCGAGCGTAACGCCACCGGCGGGCGTAGGATAGGCTCATGACCAAGCCCAAGCGCATCAATCTCGCCTTACAGGGCGGCGGATCGCACGGCGCCTTCACTTGGGGCGTGCTCGACACGCTGCTGGCCGACGAGCGTCTCGATATCGCCGCCGTCAGCGGCACCAGCGCCGGCGCCATGAATGCCGCCATCATGCTGCAGGGCTGGACCGAGGACGGCCGCCAGGGCGCGATTAAGTCGCTGCGCGCCTTCTGGAGCGATATCGGCGCCTTGGCGCCGGTCAGTCCGGTGCGGCGCTCGCCAATCGACCGGCTGAGCGGCAACTGGAACCTCGACGATTCACCCACCGCCATGTGGCTCGATTACATGCAGCGCACTTTCTCGCTGTGGCAGCGCAATCCGCTGCATCTCGATCCCCTGCGCGACATCGTCAAGCGTCACTTCAACCAGGACGCCATCCGCGCCTGCGCCGACATCAAGATCTTCGTCGCCGCCACCAATGTCGAGACCGGCAAGGTGCGCATCTTCACCCACGCCGATATCTCGCTCGACGCGCTGCTCGCCTCGGCCTGCCTGCCCAATGCGCAGGACGCCGTGATCATCGATGGCGTGCCCTATTGGGATGGCGGCTTTCGCGGCAATCCGGCGATCTGGCCCTTCATCTATGAAAGCGACAGCCTCGATGTCGTGCTGGTCGAGCTCAATCCGCAGTTCCGCAAGGGCGTGCCGCGGACCAATGCCCAGGTCACCGACCGGCTGAACGAGATCACCTTCAACAGCGCGCTGATCGACGAGATGCGCGCCATCGTCTTCGTGCGCAACCTGATCGACAAGGGTGCGCTCAGCGGCCCCGAGGCGACGCGCTTCCGGCCGATGCTGATCCATTCGATCGCCAACGACGAGGCCATGGGCAAGCTGGGCGCCGTCAGCAAGTCCAACATCGAACCGGAGTTCCTCGACTATATGTTCAAGCTCGGCCGCCAGGCGGCGGTCGACTGGCTGGCGGCCAATTTCGAGCGCGTCGGCGTCGCGTCGACGGTCGACATCGTGGCGCGCTTCCTGTGAAGTGAGGCCATGCGCATCGGCATCGACCTCGGCGGCACCAAGATCGAAGGAATCGTGCTCGATGGACAAGGCGCCGAGCGCGAGCGCTTGCGCATCCCGACGCCATCCCATTCATACAACGAGACGGTGGCGGCCGTGGCCGAGGTGGTGCGCCAGCTCGAGCGGCGAGTCGGTGCCCATTGCCGCGTCGGCGTCGGCCATCCCGGCGCGATCTCGCCCGCGACGGGCCTGATCAAGAACGCCAATTCGACGCGGCTGAACGGCCATCCCCTCGACCGGGACTTGCAGCGCGCGCTCGACCGCGACGAAGTCCGCCTCGCCAACGACGCCAATTGCTTCGCCGTGTCGGAGGCGACCGACGGTGCGGGCGCCGGCGGCAAGATCGTCTTCGGCGTCATTGTCGGCACCGGCGTCGGCGGCTGCATCGTGGTCGATGGCCAGCCGCTGCTGGGCGCCCAGGCGATCTCGGGTGAATGGGGCCATAACGCGCTGCCCCTGCCTCAAGACGACGAGCGCCCCGGCCCGCATTGCTATTGCGGCCGCCGCGGCTGCGTCGAGGCCTGGCAGAGCGGCCCCGCCTTCCAGGGCCAATACACCGAACGAACGGGCAAGGTGCTGCGCGCCACCGAAATCGCCGATGCGGCGAAGGTGGGCGACCGCGCAGCGGCCGAATGCCTCGAACGTTATTGCGACCGCATGGCTCGCGCACTCGCCAGTGTCGTCAATCTCGTCGACCCGCACACCATCGTGCTGGGCGGCGGCCTCTCGGCCATCTCCCAGCTCTACGTCCGCGTGCCCGAACTCTGGAAGCGCTACATCTTCTCCGAACCCGAAAGCATCGCCACCCGGCTGCTGCCACCCCGTCACGGCGATTCCAGCGGCGTACGCGGTGCGGCGTGGTTGTGGCCTGCCTAGATCAGTTGCAGGTCGGCTTGGGCAAGGCCTCGAGCCGCGTCAGGCGGTATTCGATCGCCGTGTCGGCCTGTTCGTTGGTGCCATAGAGCTCGATGCCATTATCGAGAGTGACGCTGCTCATCTCGAAGACGGGCTCACCCTGCCCCTTCGATCCCGACTCGAAGAAACCGCCGCGAAAATAGATGCGCTCGTGGCCATCGACCAAGGCGCCGGCGCCCTCGGGGATGGGCAGGTCGGCCAGGCGCTTGGGCACCTTGCCGATCAGCACATTGGCAGATTGCGGCGGCTTGGCCTTGTCGCCAAAGAAGAACAGCCCGTCGAAGCCACCGTCGCCCGCCTTGGCGTGCTGCAGCGTGATGCGCGACATCGACACCGGGAACATGGTCTCGGCCGGCAGCGCCACGCTCTGGCCCTCGGGATCGACGAAGCGCGCCTGGCCGATATTGCCGTCGAGCATCGCCTCACCCTTGAACAGGCTGGTCTGCTTGCCGTTGGCCGTCGAGCGGTGCTCGAAATGGAATTTCTTGCCGTCGCGGCTTTCGGTCATCTGCGACTGCTGCTCGCTCACGATCGGCGTGCGACCGCCCTCGATCTCGATGCGCATGCGCTGGTTGATGACGTAGCCGTCGCAAGTCTGCCGCAACTCGTAGGCATAGGTGCCGATGCTGGCCGTCGACCGCGGCTTGCCACGCTCCATCGGCGAGACCGTATAGACCGCGCGATGCGGCGCCATTTCCTGCGCCATGGCAGGCACGGCCAGTGTTGCGAGCCCGAGAGCGAGCGGCAGGGATCGATTGATCAGCATTTCGGCCTCGGCAGGGCTTGGATTTGGATGAGACGGGCATCGACGGCGAAGTCGCCGTAGTCGAGCATCATCGAGCGGGCCACGCCATTGGCAAAGAGGTCCAGTGCAAGTTCGTATTCGGGCTGGGCACCCTGATCGTCGGCGGCAAAGAAGGCGAAGCGCACCCCCCATGACTGCAGATTGCGCAGCAGGCCGAGGTCGCCCTTCACGGCCGGCGTGCCGGCGGCGGGCCGCGGCGGTCGGCCGATAACGGCATTGACTTGGAAGGCGCCGTCCAGCCGGGCGCCGTCGAAGACCTTGTAGGAGACGGATTTCTCGCCGGCGCGGGCGTGGCGGATGATCAGCGCGAGATGCGTCGTGGGAAAGAGCGTGCCGGCCGGCAGATCGAAAGCGCGCTGCTCGGGCAGCGAGAAAGCCGCGCGGCCCTTGCCGCCCTGGCCTTCGAGATCGGCCTGACCGCGCAATTCTTCCTCGACCTCGTCGTTCTGGATGTTGCGCACGCTGAAGCGCAGTTCGAGGCCGTCCTTGGACTCGTAGCTGGTGAAGTTCGAATCGGTTTCGAACTCCTCGCCGTCGTTGCGCTGGAAGCTGAGCTTGATGCGCTGCTTGACCTCCCAGCCGTCGCAGGAATCGACGGTCTCCAGCACCATGCGGCCATTGGCGTCGGTGATGCCGCTGCTGCTGCGCGAGGTCGAGAGCTTCATTTCGTATGTCGCCCGGTGCGGCACCAGCACGACCTCCGGCTGTTGCTGAGGCTGCTGCTGGGCACCGGCCCCGCTTATCCACAGGCCCAGCAGGAGGACAAGGCAAGCCCCGGCGAAGGGGACCGCGAACTTAAACTGGGAAAGGCGAATACTATAAGTGGTGGTCAACGGACAGCGGCTACGGGCTAGGCCTTGTGGCCGGGCGCCCAAGCGTAATATCCATGCGCGACGATTGCCAGAATGATCGACAGCGAAAGCGCTGCGAACGGAGGATAGCCGCCATGACAAACCGCAAGCCCCGGGTGTTCGCGACCCGTCTGTTTCCCGAAGCTGTCGAGAGCCGTCTCGCGGCCAATTTCGACGCCGTCCTCAACCCCCAGGACACGAACTACGATGGCCCGACCCTGGCCAAGGCCACGGCCGGCTGCGACGCCATCATGTGCGCCGCCGGCGATCCCATGAACGCCGCCACCATCGAGGGCCTGCCGGCCTCGATCCGTATGATTGCGACGTTTTCCGTGGGTTACGAGCATATCGACGTGGCCGCCGCCGCCAAGCGCGGCATCAAGGTCAGCAACACCCCGGACGTCCTGACCGACGCCACCGCCGACATCGCGATGCTTTGCCTGCTGGGCGCCGCCCGCCGCGCCCACGAGGGCACGACCATGCTGCGCACCCACAACTGGGTTGGCTGGACGCCGCGCCAGCTCATGGGCGTTCAGGTCACGGGCAAGCGGCTGGGCATCCTCGGCATGGGCCGCATCGGCCAGGCCATGGCCGACCGGGCCCGCGCCTTTCGCATGCAGATCCACTACTCCAACCGCAGCCGCCTGCCGGCCGACCTGGAGAAAGGCGCGATCTTCCACGCCGAGCCGGAAGCCATGCTGCCCCATTGCGACTTCCTGTCGATCAACGCGCCGATGACGCCGGCGACGCGGAAATGGGTCAATTCAGAGCGCATCGAGAAACTGCCCAAGGGCGCGGTGGTGGTGAATACCGCGCGCGGCGGCGTGGTCGACGACGAGGCGCTGATCGCGGCGCTGAAGAGCGGGCGCCTGGCCGCCGCTGGCTTGGACGTCTTCGACGGCGAGCCAAAAATCAACCAGGGCTACTACGCGCTGGAAAACGCATTTCTGCTGCCGCATATGGGCTCTGCAACCGTGGAAACGCGCAATGCGATGGGCTTCAAGGCGCTCGACAATCTCGAGGCCTTCCTGCTCAGAGGCGAGACGCCGCCTGATCTGGTGAAGGCTTCCTAGCCGGCGCGGGCTTGGCTTTGGCCTTGGCCGCTGTCTTCTTCGTATGGCCGGCGACTTTCTGCGGCGAAGCCGGCGCACGAGCTACGGTGGCAGGTGCCGGGACGGCTTCGGCAACGGCCGTTACAGGCTCGGCGGGCTGCGCCGGCGCGGCCGGTACAGGCTTGTAGGCTGCCGCATCCCAGCTGGTTGCCGGCGCATCGGCGGGAGGCCGCGGCGGCGACAGGTACTCGACACCGGCCTCGCTGACCACGCGCTCGGGCGTGGTGTAGTCGACGTCGTAGGGATCGTGGCCGTCCGCCCGCTCCTTGCAGATCGGGATGTTGCGGACCATCCGCCAGATCGCGCAGTCCTTCTTGGAGGTCATCGAGATCAGATGGTCGGCACCGGTTTTGTTGGTGGTGGCGACGGAAATACCGTCGGCGCCATAGCTCGCGGCGGTCAGCGCCAGCGGGGCCGCGCAGGCGCCGGTCAGGAGCGAAAGGCCTGTGATGGCCAGCGTGCCGAGGAGCCGGAAAAGGTTCATTTTTTTCTTTACAAAAAAGAAATAACCCCCTGAATATAAATAGATTTAGCCCTGTCGTCTAGTCTTTCTTCGGCGGCAATTTCAAGGCAAGATGGAGCTCGCGCAGCTTCTCCATGGGCACCTCGGTCGGGGCATCCATCATCAGATCTACGGCGCTCTGGTTCATCGGGAAGGTTATGACCTCGCGGATATTGGGCTCGTCGGCCAGCAGCATGACGATGCGGTCGACGCCCGGAGCGGCGCCGCCATGCGGCGGAGCCCCGAACTTGAAGGCGTTGAGCATGCCGCCGAAGCGCAGCTCGACCTCTTCCTTGCTATATCCGGCAATCCCGAAGGCCTTGTACATGATCTCCGGCTTGTGGTTCCGGATGGCGCCCGAGCAGAGTTCGATGCCGTTGCAGACGATGTCGTACTGCCACGCCTTGATGGTCAGCGGATCCTGCGTCTCCAGCGCCTCGAGGCCACCCTGAGGCATCGAGAACGGGTTGTGGCTGAAGTCGACTTTCTTGGCAGTCTCGTCGTATTCGAACATCGGGAAGTCGACGATCCAGCAGAAGCGGAACTCGTTCTCGGCGATCAGGCCCATCTCATGGCCCACGCGCGTGCGCACCTGGCCGGCGAATTTCCAAGCCGTTTCGGCCTTGTCGGCCACGAAGAACACCGCGTCGCCGTCCTCGGCCCCGGTCAAAGCCGCCAGCTTGGTCAGACGCTCGGCGGTGACGAACTTGGCGATCGGCCCCTTCCCGGCCCCGCCTTCCAGCACGATGTAACCTAGGCCCGGTTTGCCCTCGGCCTGCGCCCAGCTGTTGAGCTTGTCGAAGAAGCTGCGCGACTGCGCTCCCGCCTTGGGTGCCCGAATGGCGCGCACGACGCCGCCAGAGGCCACGATGCCGGCAAACACCTTGAAGTCGGAGCCGGCGAAAACCTCACCGACATCGGCGATTTTCAGCGGGTTGCGCAGGTCGGGCTTGTCGGTGCCGTAGACCAGCAGCGATTCGGCATAGGGAATGCGCGGGAACGGGAACGGCGTCACCTTGCGCGGCATCTCCTTGCCGAAGCCGGCGAACTCCTCGAACACGCCGCCCAGCACCGGCTCGATGGCGGCGAAGACGTCGTCCTGCGTGACGAAGCTCATCTCGAAGTCGAGCTGGTAGAACTCGCCCGGGGCGCGGTCGGCGCGGGCATCCTCATCGCGGAAGCACGGCGCGATCTGGAAATAGCGGTCGAAGCCCGAGACCATCAGCAGCTGCTTGAACATCTGCGGCGCCTGCGGCAGCGCGTAGAACTTGCCGGGATGCAGCCGGCTCGGCACCAGGTAGGAACGCGCGCCTTCGGGGGAGTCGGCCGTCAGGATCGGCGTCTGGAACTCCATGAAGCCCTGCTCGATCATGCGGCGCCGCAGCGAGGCAATCACCGAGCTGCGCAGCATGATGTTCTTGTGCAGCTTGTCCTTGCGCAGGTCGAGGAAGCGGTACTTGAGCCGCAGCTCTTCGGGCGTCGTGTCGTTTTCGATATAGACCGGGATCGGCAACGGCTCGGCCATCGACTGGACGATCAACTCGCTGGCGTCGAGTTCGACCGCGCCAGTCGTCAGGCGCGCGTTCACCGTGGCGGCATCGCGCGCCACCACCTTGCCGCCGACCGTAATCACGCTTTCGTTGCGCAGCGTCTCGGCGGTCTTGAAGATCGGGCTCGAGATGTCGAGCACGACCTGGGTCACGCCATAGTGATCGCGCAGGTCGATGAACATCAGGTTGCCGTGGTCGCGCTTGCGCTGGACCCAGCCGGAAAGGCGGACCTGCTGGCCGACATGTTCGGGGCGCAGCTGGCCGCATGTATGGGTTCGGTAGACGGAAGACATTACGTTTTGTCCGGGTTTCGGCGGGGCGGGCAAAAGGCACGCATTGCGCGCCTAAGTCAAGCTGGCCGCCGTTTTGGCTCGGCCAGCGGTTCTCTTCCACAAACGCCTACAACCTTTGCCCCCGGGGCCCGCGAGGTTTATACAAGCCCGCCAATGAAACTTATTACCACGACCGACGAACTGGCCACTTTCTGCAAATCCATGGCCGAAGCCGAGTTCGTCGCGGTAGATACCGAATTCATGCGCGAACGCACCTACTGGCCCAAGCTGTGCCTTGCACAGGTTGCCGGCCCCGAGGATGCCGCCGCCATCGACGCCTTGGCCGAGGGCATCGACCTCGCCCCGCTCGACGAGCTGATGGCCAACGAGAAGGTCCTCAAGGTCTTCCACGCCGCCCGCCAGGACCTCGAAATCTTCTACCTGCGCATGAACAAGGTGCCGGCCCCCTTGTTCGACACCCAGGTCGCCGCCATGGTCTGCGGCCACGGCGAGGCCGCCTCCTACGAGTCGCTGGCCACGCGCCTGGCCAAGGCCAAGATCGACAAATCCAGCCGCTTCACCGACTGGGCCCGCCGGCCGCTCAGCGAGCGCCAGATCACCTACGCCCTGTCCGACGTCACCCATCTGCGCGTTGTCTACGAGAAGCTGGAAGCCCAGTTGAAGAAGACCGGCCGCCTGTCGTGGATCGCCGAGGAAATGGGCGTACTCAACGATCCGGCGACCTACCGCGCCGATCCCGAGCTGGCCTGGCGTCGCCTCAAGCCGCGCGGCGCCTCGCCCCGCATGCTGGCCGTTCTCAAGGAAGTCGCCGCCTGGCGCGAGCGCACCGCCCAGCGCATCGACATTCCCCGCCAGCGCCTGCTGCGCGACGAGCAGTTGCTCGAGATCGCCAGCCATGCGCCCAAGAACATCGAGGATATCGCCATGACGCGCGGCCTCGGCCGCGGCTTCGCCGAGGGTTGGCAAGGCCGCGAAGTGCTGGAAGCCGTGGAGAAGGCCCACCAGATCCCGGAAGCCGACCTGCCGGTACGCGACCGCCAGCCCGAGCAGCTGCGCGCGCCAGGCGCCGTGGTCGACCTGCTGCGCACGCTGCTGCGCCTGAAATGCGAGAAGGCCGACGTGGCGGCACGTTTGGTCGCCAATTCGGATGAACTCGACCGCCTCGCCGCCGGCAAGCGCGATGTGGCCGTGCTGAAGGGCTGGCGTCGCGAGATTTTCGGCGAGGATGCCGTCAACCTGATCGAAGGCAAACTGGCACTGGCCCTCGATGGCGAGCATCCCAAGCTGATCCCCGTCGAGCCCTCCTGATCGCTGCTACAGCGTCCTAGCCGAAGCGCTGAGGACTATAGGGCGCCCGGTTCAAGCCGGGCGTTTTGCCGTTTATGACATCGGCCATGAACTTGCCGCTCGGTGGACCGCCGGTCATGCCGAAATGGCCGTGACCGACCGCGAGGAACAGGCCGGGATGCGATGTCGTCTCGCCGAGCAGCGGCAAGCTGTCGGGCGTCGACGGGCGGAAGCCCATCCAGAAGCGGTGTCCCTCGGTCCTCACGCCGGGAAACATGGCGCGGACATTGGCGAGCAGCGACTGGGCCCGGCGCTCGTCGGGCGGCGCGTCGAGCCCTGCGATCTCGACCGTGCCGGCCACGCGCAGGCCATGCTCCATGGGCGTGACGCCGAAGGAGCGCGACTTGTTGGACAGCGTCGTCGTCAGCGAAAGGCCGTGCGCCGGCAACATGACGTGATAGCCGCGCTCGGTTTCCAGCGGCACGCGGATGCCGAGCGGTTCGAGCAGCCGCGTCGCCCGCGCGCCGGCCGCCACCACGATCTGCGAGGCCGCGTGAAAGCCCGCGTTGGTCATGATGTCGTAGCCCGCGCCACCGCCGCGCGGGATGATCTTCATCACGTTCTCCGGCAGCAAGGTGCCGCCGGCTTCGAGAAAGAGTTTATACAGCATCTGAATGAGCCGCTGCGGATTGACGGTATAGCCGTTGCCCGGAATCAGCACGCCGCGCTTCACAGCGAGCGAGATGCCGGGAAACATCTGGCGTATGTCGTCGACACCCAGGGCCTCGCTTGGAATGCCCTGCCGCTCACGAATCTGCCGCTCAAGGGCGGCATTGGGCGTCTCCTCCTCCGTCTCCCAAAGATAGGCCTGGCCAGCGGGACGGATGAGGTCGGCGTAATGCGCCGGTCCCAGCAATTCCTTCCAGTGGCTGAAAGTGTCCTTGTGCAATGCGCGCATCGCGTCGGAGATTTCCAGCACGCGCGACATCCGGCCAGCGGCGATCCATTTCATCAGCCACGGTAGCGCCTTGGGAAAATAGGACGGCCGCACAGCCAGCGGCCCCAGCGGATCGAGCAGCCAGCCCGGCACCTTGCGCAGCATGCCAGGCAGCGCGATCGGCACGGCGGTGTCGGCACTGATCATGCCGGCATTGCCGAAGGATGCACCGCCGGGCGGCGGCAGCGGATCGAGGATCGTGACCTTGCGGCCCGAGCGAAGGAGATAGAGCGCGATCGAAAGACCGACCACGCCGGCACCGACGATGAAGACGGGACTGCTATCGCTGGACATCGACGGCGAGCTTCGGGCAATTCGCCGCCGCTGTCATCCGGCGCGGCGACAAGCCGATGCTAAGGCGCCGTGACGATCGAGGATTTGAGGCCGAAGGCCTCGGCCGCCGTCTCGAGGCGGCGCGCGGTGACGTCGCCCAACCTGATCTTGAGCGTGTCCGGCACCATCAGGCGCAGGTCTTTGTCGGTGCGCTCGAGCGCGATTTGCGGCAGCAATCCCGCGGCGCCGCCGGAAAGATTGTAGGCCAGCCGCAGGCAGGCGCCGAGGCGGCGGGCGAAGGCACGGCCCTTGCCGTCGGCTAGCTTGATCGCGGTTTCCAGCATCGCCGACTTGGCGTCGCTCTTGTAACGATAGGCCATGGCCATCGCGAGAATGGCGCGCTCGCGATGGTTCATGCCGGGCGCCGGCAGATGCAGCACGCGGCTATAGGCCTGCTCGGCACGATAATCCGGGTGGTCGTTCCACGAGATATCGCTGAGATGGCAGGCGGCGTGACGCAGTACCCGCTCGCCGGCATCCTCGCCGGAGAAAACGGGCGTCAGCCAGTCGAAGATTTCCTGCGGCGAGAGATCGAAGCGCCGCCAGCCGGCGCCCTGCTCCTCGGCGAAGGCGATCAGCGGATGGCGCTGGCGCTCCTGCGGGCTCAGCCTCGAATAGTAGAAACCCTCGCGTAGGCCAAAGGCCGAGAACACCACGGTCTTGGGCTTGAGTGCCGTCAGCACACGTTCCAGCGCCAGCGAGGCCAGCGGCAGGGTATCGATGCGACGGCGCGAAACACCTGGCATCTTCTCCAGCGACTTCGGACTTTGCGCCGCAACCAGCCGGGCCACGGCGCGCGCATCGTCGGCCGGAATCTCGTACTGGTGGATGATATGCAGCGGATAGCCCGCCTGCTCCATGTGCAGGCGGGCGAAGGATCGCCAGGCGCCGCCCACGGCGAAGAAAGTCTTGCCGGCCTCGTCCTTCAGCCAGCGCACGCTCTCGATGGCCTCGATAATGGTCTTCTTCGGATCGCCCCGCCCCGAGGACATCAGGCGCAGCGGCCCGACCGGCAAGGTTACCGACGTGCCGATGCCGCCGCCGCCCAGCGCCACCAGCTCGAGGCTGCCGCCGCCCAGGTCACCCATCACGCCCTCGGCCTCAGGCATTCCGCAGATCACGCCAAAGCCGGAATAGCGCGCCTCGTCCTGGCCACTGACCAGATGCGCCTTGATGCCGGTGCGGCTTTCGATTTCCCGCAGGAAGGCCGGACCGTCGGCGGCATCGCGCACCGCCGCTGTCGCCAGCAGGTCGACCGACGTCACCTTCATGTTGTGCGTCAGCGTGGCGAAGCGCTCGATATTGGCCAGCGCCATCTCGACGCCGGCCGGATTGAGTTGGCCGGTGGCATCGAGGCCGCGCACGAGGCCGCACAGGACCTTCTCGTTGAAGACGGGCAGCGGCGCACGGCTGGCGCGTTCGTAGACGACGAGCCGGATCGAGTTGGAGCCGACATCGATGATGCCGACACGACCCTTCTCGACGCTGGTTTCCGCGGAGCCGTCCATGCGCGCCCCTGTAGCCGAAACCGCCGGGCTTTGCAGTGGGCAAATCGGCCGCAACGACCTTAGTCGGAACCGAGAACCAGTCGCGGTACTGCGCCGCTCAGCCGCAGTGCGCTGCCGCGACCCGAGAGTGACGGATTGGTCATGAAATAGTGGTGGGCAATGAACGGTTCCTTGCCCGGCTTGCGCCGCGTGTAGCCGCCGTCGGCACCCATGGTCCAGCTCTGGCCATCGTCCTTGAGATTGGCGACCATGATCTGGTCGAGAACCTGCTCGTGCACCGTCGGGTTATCCACCGGGCAGAGAAGCTCGACGCGACGGTCGAAGCTGCGCTGCATCCAGTCAGCCGAGGAGATGAAGACCTTGGTTTCGGGCGACGGCAGCGCCCGGCCGTTGGCGAAGCAGACGATACGGGCATGTTCGAGGAAGCGCCCGATCATGCTCTTGACGCGGATATTCTCGCTCACGCCCGGCACGCCGGGCCGAAGGCAGCAGATACCGCGCACCACCAGGTCGATCTGCACACCGGCGCTGGAGGCAGCGTAGAGGCGATCGATCATCAAGGGATCGACGAGTGAATTGAGCTTGGCCCAGATCGCGGCCGGCTTGCCGTCGCGGGCATTGGCGATCTCGGCGTCGATAAGGGCGTAAAGCGTCGGACGCAGCGTCACCGGCGCGATGGCGAGCTTCTCCATGGCTTCGGGACGGGCGTAGCCGGTCATGTAGTTGAACAGGCGCGCGGCATCGCGGCCCATCGCCGGATCGCAGGTGAAGAACGACAGGTCGGTGTAGACCCGGGCCGTCGTCGGCTGATAATTGCCGGTGCCGAAATGCACATAGGTGCGGATCGACTGGGCCTCGCGCCGCACCACCATCGAGACCTTGGCGTGGGTCTTGAGCTCGATGAAACCGTAGACCACCTGCACGCCGGCGCGCTCGAGGTCGCGCGCCCAGCGGATATTCGCCTCCTCGTCGAAGCGCGCCTTGAGTTCGACCAGTGCCGTCACCGTCTTCCCGGCCTCGGCAGCGGCGATCAATTCCTTGACGATCGGCGAGTCGTGGCTGGTGCGGTAGAGCGTCTGCTTGATGGCGACCACGGCGGGATCGCGCGCCGCCTGGCGCAGGAACTGCACCACCACGTCGAAACTCTCGGAGGGATGATGGACGACGATGTCCTTGGCACGGATGGCCGCGAAGCAGTCGCCGGCGAAGTCGCGGATGCGCTCGGGGAAGCGGGCGTTATATGGCGCGAACTTCAGGTCGGGACGGTCGTCGACGATGACGGCCTTCACGTCGCCGATGTTGAGCATCAGGTCGAGGTCGAAGACATGGACGGCCTGACTGTTGCCGGTGATCTCCAATTGATCGAACAGGAAGTCGCGCAGCTCGGTCGGCATGGTGATGTCGAGCGCAATCGAGATCAGATCGCCGCGGCGGCGGCGCTTCAGCGCGCTCTCGTAGAGCAGCACGAGATCCTCGGCCTCCTCGTTGATCTCGACGTCGCTGTCGCGGATCAGGCGGAAGAAGCCGTGCTCGATAACCTCGTAGCCCGGAAAGAGGCGCGGCAGGAAGATATGGATCAACTCCTCCAGCGGAAGGAAGCGGATCGCCGTCCCCGGCAGGCGCACGAAGCGATCGACCTGCGGCGGCAACGGCAGCAGGGCCATCAGCGGACGCTTGTCCTCTTTACGCTGCAGCTTGAGGATCGCCGAGAAGCCGAAATTCGGCAGGAATGGAAATGGATGCGCCGGATCGATGGCCAGCGGCGTCAGGATCGGAAAGACCTGATCGATGAAGTACTGATCGAGCCAGGTGCGCTCGGCTTCACTGAGTTCGGCGGCTTCAAGAACGGCGATGCCCGCCGCGCGCAGCTCGTCCTGCAGCGCCGCCCAGACTTGCTGTTGTTGAGCCAGCAGGATGGAGGCGCGATCGCGGATGGCGGCGAGCTGTTCACCTGCCGTCAAGCCGTCGTCGCTCAGCAGGGTCGAGCGGGTCGGCAGCATGTCGACCAGGCCGGCGACGCGGACCATGTAGAATTCGTCGAGGTTATCGGCGGAGATCGACAGGAAGCGCACGCGCTCCAGCAGCGGGTGGCGCGGGTTGCTGGCCTCTTCCAGGACGCGGGTGTTGAACGCCAGCCAGGAAAGCTCACGGTTGATGAAGCGTCTCGGGCTGTCGGCCGTTATCGGTCCGCTGGTCGGCAACGGCAGGGTTTGGCTGAGGGCGTCCATGGCAGGCCCGAAGGGCTGACTCCGTGAGTTATTCACAGAAACGGTACCGCTCCAACATGACGGTGTCATGGCAATTAACTAAACAATTGTTTCCAAACGATTTTCTCGGGTTGGCAGGTGAAATCCATACTCCTTCTGCGACACGCGAAATCGGGCTGGGGCACACCCGGCCTGCCCGACCATGACCGCCCGCTCAATGGCCGTGGTGAAGGCGCTGCGGAGATCATGGCGGGCCATATCGCAGGCTTGCAGCCACCTCTTGACCTGATTCTGTGCTCAACGGCCCTGCGAGCCCGCCAGACGCTGACGCCCCTGCTGGGCCATCTTGCACCCGCCCGACCTGTCTCGATGGAAACCGGGCTCTATCTGGCCTCCGAGGACGCCCTGCTGGAGCGCCTGCAGGCCCTGGGCCCGAAGATCGGTTGCGTCCTGGTGATCGGCCACAACAACGGCCTGTGGGATCTGGCTGTCGCCTTGGCCGGCAAGGGCTCCATCACCGCCCTGGCCAGCCTGGCCGACAAATTTCCCACCGGGGCTCTGGCCACCCTCGACGCCCCGATCGACCGGTGGCCCGACCTCGCCGCCGGCCAGGCCATCCTCACCTCGCTCGTCCGTCCGCGCGACCTCGGCGCGGACGGTCAGTAACGACCTAGTAGGTCCCCGGATATTGGCCGCCATCCATCAGGATGTTCTGGCCGGTCATGTAACCGGCATGCACGCTGCAGAGGAACGCGCACATCATGCCGAACTCCTCGGCGGTACCGAAGCGGCCTGCGGGGTGGGCCTTGGCGCCGGCCTGATAGGCCTCGTCGAAGCTCTGACCGGCCTTGGCGGCACGCGTCTTCATCGTGCCGCGCAGACGGTCGGTGTCGAAGGGACCAGGCAGCAGGCCGTTGATGGTGACACCATGGCGGATCGTCGTGCGCGAGACACCGGCGACGAAGCCGGTAAGGCCACTGCGCGCGCCGTTGCTGAGGCCGAGGATATCGATCGGTGCCTTCACCGAGCTCGAGGTGATGTTCACGATGCGCCCGAAGCCGCGCTTCATCATGCCATCGACTGTCGCCTTTATGAACTCGATGGGTGTCAGCATGTTGGCATCGATGGCCTTGATCCAGTCCTCGCGCTTCCAGTCGCGGAAGTCGCCCGGCGGCGGGCCGCCGGCGTTGTTGACCACGATGTCGGGTTCCGGACAGGCGGCCAACACTTCCTTGCGGCCGGCTTCGGTGGTGACGTCGACGGCGACGGCGGTCACCTTGACCCCATAGGTCTTGCGAATCTCCTCGGCCGTGGCGTCGAGCTCCGACTTGGTGCGCGCGTTGATCACCAGATCGACGCCTTCGCCGGCCAGCGCCATGGCGCAACCCTTGCCCAGCCCCTTGCTCGCCGCGCAAACGATGGCCTTGCGGCCCTTGATTCCCATATCCATTTTTTTCTCCCCTATTGAACGCGTGTCCAGATCTGAGTCGTGCCGAACATCGCAAGGCCGGCGAAACCGCGCAGCCGGAGCGTACCGTCGGCCTGCAGCGCGACATTGGCGCTGTAGTTCTTGCCGTCCTTGGCATTGTAGATCGTGCCGCGTTCGAAAGTATTCGGCTCCGACCCTTTCTTGAAATCGTGGAGGAAGACCATGCCCTCGATCCTGCGCGTGCGCAGAGCGGGATCGGCATTGCGCCCGTCAAGTGAGTCTTCGTCCTTCAGCAGCTTGACGATGGTCCCACAGAGAGGCCCGCGCGCTGTGTCCGAACAGGGTGCCAGCTGCACATGAGCGGTCTTGGCCTCGGTGAGCCAGAGGCCCATCGGCGACGAAGTCTGCGACGCGGCCGGCAAAGCCGTGGCGGTGAGGATAGCGGCCAGAACGATACGCTTCATGTCAACTCCGGTGAGGAACCGGCGGCAGGATAGGACAACTCGGCCAGCACGTCCGCTGCGAGTCGACGGTCGATTTCGCGGCCTTCCGCGAGGGCGCGGCGGTCGAGCGCCATCACCACCCGCCGCGCGGCGTCGGCCGAGCGCTCCATATGCGAGACGAGATAGCGCACGACGCCGGGACCGGCATGGAGCTGCCGGTCGGCCAGTTGCTTCAGCATGATCGAACCCAGCAACTCATCGTCGGGCGCCGCGACGGAAACGGCGGGCGCGGCGCGCAGGCGCGAGGCGAGATCGGGCAGATGGATCGCCCAATGCGCCGGCGGATGCTCGGCGACCAGCAGCAGGAAGCCGCCGCGCTCGCGCATCAGATTGTAGAGATGAAACAGCGCGCGCTCGGCGGTGCGTTCGGCACCTTCGATGACGATGGCTGGCGAGACCGTCGAAAGCGCCGTGAGATCGGGCACGGTCTTGCCGGCGAAGTCCTGCGCCTCGGTCAGCTTCGCTTTGGCGCGGGCAGCCCAGATCCGCGCCAGGTGCGTCTTGCCACTGCCCGCCGGACCGCTCAGCGCCAATACCGGCGCCGGCCAATCGGGCCAGCGATCGAGCCAGGCCAGCGCCTCGCGATTGCCGTCGGCCACGACGAAGTCGTCGCGCGCATAGGTGGGCGGCGGCAAGGCAAGGTCGAAAGTGAGCTGGCTGGCCATCGGACTTTAGACGGCGTCGGTTCCGCGATAGAAGCTGCTGGCGCGGTAGCGGCCGATGAAATGCCGCACCAGCACGCCGATCACCGCCGCCATCGGTACCGCGATCAGAATGCCGACGAAGCCGAACAGCGCGCCGCCCGCCAGCAGGGCGAACATGATCCAGACCGGATGCAATCCGACGCGATCACCGACCAACTTGGGCGACAGTACATTTCCTTCGAGCATCTGGCCGATCAGGAAAACCAGCGCCACCTTGCCGACGCCCATCCACTCCGGCGGAAACTGGGCGATGGCCATGCCGACGCCCAGCACCGTGCCGACCAGTGTGCCGACGAAGGGAATGAAGGAGATGGCGCCCGCGATCAGGCCGATGACGAAGCCGAACTCGAGGCCGACGATCGACAGGCCCACGGCATAAACGGCGCCCAGGCAAAGACAGACCAGCGCCTGGCCGCGCACGTAGCCAGCAATGGCGGCGTTGCTGTCGCGTACCAGCTTGCGGATCGTATCGGCCTGTTCGCGCGGCAAGCAGCTGTCGATGCTGGCCAGAATGTTGTTCCAGTCACGCAGCAGATAGAACGTCACCACCGGCGTCAGGAACAGCAGCGCCAGGAGGTTGACGATGGCCACGCCCTGGCGCGCCAGGCTGGCCGCCGCGCCGCCGATGAAGGCCAGCACCTGCCCCGCCCATTTCGTCGCCTCGGCCTGGACATCGTGCAGGCTGAGCGCCGGCAGGCCGAACTGCTCGCGCACCGGCTCGATCAGCGGCTGGATGCGGGTGGCGATGCGCACGGCGTATTGCGGCGCCTTGACGATCAGCTTCTCTGCCTGGCCGACCAGCGGCGGCACGATGGCCAGAAGTGCCGCCACGGCGATCAGCACGGCCAGCGCCGTCACCGCAGCGGTCGCCCAACTGCGCGACAGGCCGTGCTTCTGCAGCCGCTCGACCACGGGATCGAAGAAATAGGCCACGACGGCGCCGACGACGAAAGGCAGCAGGATATCGTTCAGCAGCCACAGCCCGCCCACGAAGGTGACGGCAACCGCCAGCCAGAACCTCCAATGCAGGGTCGCGCTTAGCGAACCACCAGCTGCCACTGCTCGCCTTCCTTGCTGAGCATCAACCCGGCCGTGGCCAGCGTCTTCTGCAGCTGGTCGGTGGTGCCGAAATACTCAAGACGGATCTCGGCGCGCTCGGCTTCGAGCTGCTTCACGTTCATGCGCTTGACCGCAGGCACCGCGCCCAGCCGCTGGCGCACCTGCACCCAGTCGGCCAGCGTGCGGATCGGCACGACGACATCGAGCGCATCCTCTGAATCGCGGCGCACGACGGCCACGCTGCGCCAATCCTCATCGAGCTTGGCATGCATCTTCTTGGCGGCATCGGGCAGCTGGTCGGCGCCGGCAATCGGCAGGCGTGGAATGTCCGAACGCGCGCCGGTCTGCGCGTCGTAACGGATGCCGCTCACGGTCAGGGCGCCTGAACTCTTGTCGCCCTCGACGATGGCCACGACGATGGTCGGCGCGCGATAGCGTTCGTTGAGCCGCGACAGGGCCGAGATATCGCCGACATAGGCCTCCTCGACCGACAGGGCGTTCTGGTCGAGCTGGTCGCCGCGCAGCAGCGTCATTGGCACGGAGCTGCCGGCGGTATTGAGCGCCTGCCAGGCGCCACGCCATTCGTTGCGGTCGTCGAGCGCCTCGACGCCGGCCTTGCCCTTCCACAGCGGGATCAAGAGAGCAGGCCGCGCCACGGTCTCGGCAGGGCGAATGCCAGCCTCGGCCAGCCAATTCTTCACCGGATCGGCCGAGAACACGACCGTGAGCGTGGCGATGTAGCGGTTGGCCGTCGTGCGTTCGCGGGCGAATTCGACGCCGCGGATCATGCCTTCGAGGCGGGCATCGTCGGGCGTCGAGACGCGGGCGCGGTCTTCCGCCGCCACCATCTGTTCGACCAACTGGCGCACGGCGCGGCGCTGGGCCTCGCGGATCGCCTGGGCGCGCGCCTGGATGGCGTCGGCCGCCGTCACGTCGACGTCGAGGCCGCCCACGGTATAGGCGTTGCCGCTGACGACCTGCGCCGCAGCGGCGCCCGGCAGAAGGGTGCACGCCAGCAGCAGGGCAAGAATCGGGGAAAACCAACGGCCTGTCGGCATTGCGGGGGTCCGGTTTTTGGCTATGTTCGCGGCACCCTCTCTAGCACGAATGAGACCGGCTTGAAGCCTGATGCCCCCGGCCATAACAAGCCACCCCTGACCTACAAGCAAGCCGGCGTCGATATCGATGCCGGCGACGAGCTTGTCGAGCACATCAAGCCTCTGGCCAAGAGCACCGACCGCAAGGGTGTGATGGGCGGGCTGGGCGGCTTTGGCGGGCTCTTCGACCTCAAGGCCGCAGGCTTCAAGGACCCGATTCTGGTGTCCGGTACAGACGGTGTCGGCACCAAGCTGCGCGTCGCCATCGAGGCCGGCATCCACGACACCGTGGGCATCGACCTGGTCGCCATGTGCGTCAACGACATCGTCGTGCAGGGCGCCGAGCCCCTGTTCTTTCTCGACTACTACGCCACCGGGAAACTGATGATCCCGGCCGCCCGCGCCGTCATCGCCGGCATTGCCGAGGGCTGCCGCCAGGCCGGCTGCGCCCTGATCGGCGGCGAGACCGCCGAAATGCCCGGCATGTACGAGGGCGACGACTACGATCTCGCGGGCTTCACGGTCGGCGCCGCCGAACGCGACACGCTGTTGCCGCGCGCCGATATCGCCGTGGGCGATGTCGTCCTCGGCTTGGCGTCGAGCGGCGTGCATTCCAACGGCTTCTCGCTGGTCCGCCGCATCGTCGAGCGCAGCGGCCTCGACTATGCCGCCGCAGCGCCCTTCGCCAGGGAGCTTTCGCTCGGCCGCGCGCTGCTGGAGCCGACACGCATCTATGTGAAGTCGCTGCTCTCGGTCATTCGCGGTACGGGCGCGATCAAGGGCGTGGCACATATCACCGGCGGCGGCTTGCCCGGCAACGTGCCGCGCTGCCTGCCCGACGGCAAACGCGCCCGGCTCGACGCCGGCAAGTGGAAGCCCTCACCGCTCTTTCGCTGGCTGCGCGAGATCGGCCAGGTTCCGACCGAGGACATGCTGCGGACCTTCAATTGCGGGCTGGGCATGATCCTCGTCGTGGCACCGGCCGATGTCGAACGCGTGACCACGGTCCTGATGGCCGAAGGCGAGACGGTGAGCGAGATCGGCACCATCGAGGCGGCGCCGACGGCCGAGGCCGATTGCATCGTCGAGAACGCCGAAAGCCTATGGCGAAGCTGAAGGTCGGCATCCTGATCTCGGGCCGCGGCAGCAACATGGCCGCGCTCATTCGTGCTGCCGAAGCCAAGGACTACCCCGCCGAGATCGTCTGCGTGATCAGCAACGTAGCGACCGCCGCCGGCCTCCAGATCGCCAACGACGCCGGTGTCGCCACGGCGGTCATTCCGCACAAGAGCTTCCCCGACCGCGAAACCTTCGACCGCGCCATCTCCGCCGCGTTGGAAAAGCACGGCGTGCAGCTCGTCGTGCTGGCAGGCTTCCTGCGCATCTTCAGCCCGTGGTTTCCCCGACACTGGGCTGGCCGGGCGATCAACGTCCATCCCTCGCTACTGCCCTCCTTCAAGGGTCTGCATGTCCAGCAGCAGGCCATCGATGCCGGCGCCCGCGTCAGCGGCTGCACCGTCCACCTGGTCGTCCCCGATCTCGATTCCGGCCCCACGATCGCCCAGGCCGCCGTCCCGGTGCTGACCGGCGACACCGCCGATACCCTGGCCGCCCGTATCCTGCGCCAGGAGCACAAGCTTTATCCGCTGGTCGTGCGCTGGTTCGCCGAGGGCCGCATCGCCGTCGAGGGTAACCGGGTCGCGGTGAGCGGCGTGGCGCCCGATGCAACGCTGCTCTTCTCCAGTGAAGCTTAATTCGCTATAACTTCGAGAACGACGCAATTTAAGGAACGACGATGGCCGACGATTACAAGCACGACCTCCGGGCTCACCAGAACACCTTCGACGCCTTCAACAAGCTGGTTCTGTTCTCGATCCTTTCGATCGTCCTCACGCTCTCCGCCATGGCGCTGGGCCTGGTCGGCCATGTGCCGCTGCTCGCCGTGCTGCTCGGCGTCGGCGGCCACGTGGTCCTGCTGATCGCCTTCGCCATCATGGGCTGACGCAAGACGCCTTCCGCGTAAAACAAAAGCGGCCCCTGCGGGCCGCTTTTTCGTTTCCGTCGAGCCACTGGCGACTGATGACGGGCGGATGATTTAGCCGACGATCTCGGTCCCGGCGAAGAAGTACGACATCTCGATCCCGGCGTTCTCAGCCGAGTCGGAGCCGTGCACCGAGTTGGCTTCGATCGACTCGGCGAAATCCTTGCGGATCGTGCCGGCGTCGGCATTCGCCGGATTGGTGGCGCCCATGATCTCGCGGTTCTTGGCGACGGCGTTCTCGCCTTCCAGGACTTGCACGACCACCGGGCCGGAGGTCATGAAAGTGCAGAGGTCGTTGAAGAACGGACGGGCCTTGTGGACGCCGTAGAACTGCTCGGCCTGCTGGCGGCTCATCCAGAGACGCTTCTGGGCGACGATGCGCAGGCCCTTCTCCTCGAAGCGGGCGTTGATCTTGCCGGTCAGGTTCCGGCGCGTGGCGTCGGGCTTGATGATCGAGAAAGTACGTTCGACGGCCATGAATTTCCTCGTGCAGTCCGTGATTTAGGTGCGTGGGCGCGCCTTATAGACGCGGGTTTTAGGCCCGGCAAGCGGGCCAATGGCCTTGGTTTGGCCCCGCCCTGCGTCTATAAGCGCGCCGCCCCATGCTGCACATCAATGAACTGTCCTTTCGCCACGGCAAGCGCGTGCTCTTCGACCGCGCCTCAGCGGCCTTCTCCGACGGCTGGAAAGTCGGCCTGGTCGGCCGCAATGGCGCGGGCAAATCGACGCTGCTGCGCCTGATCCAGCGCCAGATCGAGGCCGATAGCGGCGACATCAACCTGATGGGCCGCACCCGCATCGGCTCGGTACCGCAGGATCCGCCGGGCGGCGACATCAGCGTGCTCGACGCCGTGCTGGCCGCCGACACCGAGCGCAGCGCCCTGATGAGCGAGGACGCCACCTGCCACGACGGCCTGCGCCTGTCCGAGATTCATGCCCGTCTCGACGAGATCGGCGCCGCCGCCGCCCCCGCCCGCGCCGCCTCGATCCTCAACGGCCTGGGCTTCGACAACGAAAAGCAGTCGCGGCCCTGTGGCGAGTTCTCCGGCGGCTGGCGCATGCGTGTGGCACTGGCCGGCACGCTGTTCAGCGATCCCGACCTGCTGATCCTCGACGAGCCGTCGAACCATCTCGACCTCGAGGCCATGCTGTGGCTGACCGAGCATCTCAAGCGCTTCCGCAATACCGTGCTAATGGTGAGCCACGACCGCGACCTGCTGAACGACGTCTGCGACCACATCGTCCATATCGATAACCAGAAGCTGGTGCCCTACACGGGCAACTACGACTTCTTCGAGCGCACGCGCGCCGAGCGGCTGGCCAACGATGCCGCCCAGCAGGTCAAGGTCGCCGCCCAGCGCAAGCACATGCAGGCCTTCGTCGACCGCTTCAAGGCCAAAGCCAGCAAGGCCCGGCAGGCGCAGTCGCGCATGAAGATGATCGAAAAGCTGGGACCCGTCGCCTCGGTTCCGATCGAGGAGCAGATCAAGTTCAACTTCCCCTCGCCCGAGCTGCTGGCCTCGCCGATCGAGACGCTCGACGAAGTGTCGGTCGGCTATCCCGACGGTCCGCTGGTGTTGAAGAAGCTCGACCTGCGCATCGACATGGAAGACCGTATCGCGCTGCTCGGCCAGAACGGCAACGGCAAGTCGACCTTCATCCGCCTGATCTCGCAGCGCCTCGAGCCGCGCGAAGGCAAGCTGAAGAAGACGCCCAAGCTGCGCGTCGGCTACTTCTCCCAAGACCAGGAAGAAGGTCTCGACTACGAAGCGACGCCCTTCGACCACATGAACCGCGCGCTGGGACCCGGCGCCGGCGAGGCCAAGGTGCGCGCCCAGCTCGGCCGCTTCGGCTTCTCACGCGACCGCGCCAATCTCAAAATCGCCGTCATGTCGGGTGGTGAGAAGACCCGCCTGCTGCTGGCCCTGGCGACCCGCAACGCGCCGCATATGCTGTTGCTCGACGAGCCGACCAACCATCTCGACATGGACGCCCGCGCCTCTCTGGTCGCGGCGATCAACGATTTCGAAGGCGCCGTCGTGCTGGTGAGCCATGACACCCATCTGGTAAAGATGGTGGCCGACACGCTGTGGCTGGTCGGCAATGGCACTGTCGCGAATTTCGACGGCGACATCGACGACTACCAGGCCAAACTCCTAAAGGAGCGCGGTTCGCGTCCGGCCAAGGCGGAGAAGCCAGCCGATGCCGGTTCGAAGAAGGATCAGCGCAAGGCCAACGCCGACACCCGCACCAACAAGGCGCCGCTCAAGAAGTCGCTCGACAGCGCCGAGAAGATGCTCACTCGGCTCACCGAGCAGCTCGATGGCGTTCTGGCCAAGCTGGGCGATCCATCGATCTACGCCGGCCCGCGCACCGTGGTGGCCGATCTGCAGAAGGAACAGGCCCGCCTCGAACGCGAAGTCGCCAATGCCGAGAAGCGCTGGCTCTCGGCCCAGGAAGCCTTCGAAGCCGCCGCCTAGAGATTATTCGGCCGGAAGAGCAACTCGAACGGTGCTTGCCTGCCGAATTGTCAACACCATGCCGGCGTTCACGACATAGAGCGCCACCGCGATCCAGAAGATTGCCGCCGGCATGTGTAGGTCCATCAGATAGCCGAACAGCGGCGGACCGACGAAGGAGCCGACGTCGAGGCCGGAATAGACGAAGCCGAAGACCTTGCCCGAGGCGCCGGGCGGCGTGGCACTGCGCACGATCATGTCGCGCGAGGGATTGGTCGTGCCGCCGGCAAAGCCTGCCAATGCCAGCAAGGGCACGAGCAGCATCGGCGTCACCAACTGGGTGGCGATGGGTATGGTAAGCGCGCCGGCCGCCAGCAGACCCAGTGCGGCCACCAGGTCGTGCCGCTTCACGCTGTCGGCGAAGAAGCCGCCGACCAGCATGCCGGCGGCGGAACCGACCACAAAGACGATGAGGCAGAAGGCGGCGTAGCGCTCGGTGACGCCGAACATCTCGGTCCAGGCCGGTACCGCCATCTGCTGGATGCCGACGGTGTTGATTGCGATCAGCGAAAAATAGGCAAAGCAGAGCAGCATCGACGTTTGGAAGAACAGACCGAAGCCCACTTTGGCGCCGCCGACCGCCGCCGCGGCGCGCACCTTCACGCGGTGATCGACGATATAGTCGCGATGGCTCCAGACCATGACGGCGAGCATGAGACCCGGCAGGGCGCCGACGAAGGCCGCGCCTGTCCGACCGATCATCGCGTCGAGGAAGTAGATCACCGGTGCAGCGGCCCAGCCCAGCGAACCGCCCAGACCGTGGATGCTATAGGCGCGGCCGAGCCGGCCCTGGTTCACCGACGAGTTGATGATGGCGAAGTCGGCGGGATGGAAGACCGAGTTGCCAAGGCCGGCCACCATGGCAATGCCCGCGAACACGAAAAAGGAACTCGCCACGGCGGTGAGCGCCAGGCCGATGCCGGTCAGCGCCAGACCGCCGGCCAGGATCGGCCGGGCGCCGAAGCGATCGACCGCGAAGCCCGCCGCCGTCTGCGCCATGCCCGAGACGCCATAGAAGATGGCGGCAAGCGTGCCGACATCGGAATAGGTGAGCCCCGCCTTCTCGCGCACGATCAGCAGCATCGTGGCGAAGGCGAGTTGATAGTAGTGGCTGGTGCCGTGAACGACGCCAATCAGGCTAATGACGCGAAGGTCGCGGTTGAGCGGCAGGGCGGCTGAGGTCATACGGGTAGAATAACCCATCGGCCGTCGGTCGGCTGGCGGAATTGCGCGAAGGAGCCATGCATCTGCTAAAGTGCTCTCGCAACTGCGGGAGAACGACGAATGAAGCGCTGGAAGCACCGGCCGGAAGGCTCGACCTGGGGCGATTGGGGCGACGACGACCAGTTGGGCCGCCTCAACCTGATCACGCCGAAGAAAGTCCTCGAAGGCATTGCCGAGGTCAAAGAGGGTCTTTCATTCTGTCTGAGCCTGCCGCTCGACCTGCCTGGCGGCAATGTGCTGAACGCCCGCCGCCTGCCGCCTGTGCTGTCGCCGACGGGCGACGAGAACGGCTGGCGCTTCAACTTCCTCACCAGCACGATCAATCCGCTGTTCGTCGACTCGGTGAGCGACGACCGCGTGATCCTGACACTGCAGTATTCGACGCAGTGGGACACGCTGGCCCATGTCGGCGGGTTGTTCGACGCCGACGGCGATGGCGTGCCCGAGCAGCTCTATTACAACGGCTACAAGGCTGGCACCGACGTGGTCGGCCCGCAGCCTGACGCCGGCCGCGATGGCTGCGGTCACCTCTCCTACGCCCACAAGCTTGGCGTCGAGAACATGGCGGCCAAGGCCATCCAGGGCCGCGCCGTGCTGGTCGATCTCGAGAAGCATTACGGCCGCGACCACAAATACGTGAACTACGACGACTTCAAGCGCGTGCTCGATGCCGACAAGGTCGTGGTCGAGCCGGGCGACATGCTGTTGCTCTATACCGGCTTCACCGACGAGATCGTGAAGATGAACAAGAACGTCGATCCGGCGCGCGCCCACGCCATGTGCGCGGTGCTCGACGGCCGCGACAAGCGGTTGCTGCAATGGATCACCGACAGCCAGATATCCGCCCTGATCGCCGACAACTACGGCGTCGAAGCCGTGCCCGCCAAGCCCGGCCCGCAAGACGCCGGCCATCCGTCGCTGCCGATCCACAACCACTGCCTGTTCAAGCTCGGACTGAACCTGGGCGAGATCTGGTGGCTGAAGGACCTGGCGCTGTGGCTGCGCGACAAGAAGCGCTCGCGCTTCCTGCTGACCGCCCCGCCGCTGCGCCTGCCCGGCGCCGTCGGCTCGCCGGCCACACCCGTCGCGACCGTCTAGCCTTCGAATGGACACTGCCTTCGCGGAATTCGTCGCCCAAGGCCTGAAGACCGAGCGCTTCAGCCTGCTCGATGTCGGCTGCTCGGGCGGCGTCGATCCGTGCTGGCGGGCCTTCGGCGAGCGGCTGCGGGCACTGGCCATCGATGCCAGCGAGGCCGAATGCGCCCGGCTGCGCGGCCTCGAGAACAATCCCGCCGTCGAATACGTCGCGGCCTTCGTGGCGCGCACTGCCGACACCAAGGTCGACCTCGATGCCGGACAGGCCTCGCCGCTGATCATGAAAATCCGCGAACGCCTCAGTTTCATGCGCACACGTGAGATTCGCGAAGCGCGCCTGAGCAAAGCCAATACCGTCGAGAAGTTGCGCCACAATGCCTGGGAGATGACAGCACTTTCCGATCACGCCAAGCCGGTGGTCGTGAGCGATCTCCTCGCCACGCGCGGCTGGACGGATGTCGACTGCCTCAAGATCGACATCGACGGCAAGGATTTCGAGATCCTGCAATCCTTCGACGGCAAGTTCGACGGGCTCGGCATTCTCGGCGTGCAGCTCGAGGTCAATTTCGTCGGCACCGCGGACGCCGACGAGCACACCTTCCACAACACCGACCGCTTCATGCGCCGCCAGGGCTTCGAGCTCTTCCGCCTCGACGTGCGCACTTATTCCTCACGGGCCCTGCCCGACCGCTATGTCTGGCCGGTCCCCGCCGAGACGGCGTCAGGCCGCCCCTTCCAGGGCGATGCCTATTACGCGCGCGACCTGCTCCACGCGGACGCGCCGGCGAAGAGCGACGAGAAGCTCGCGAAACTGGCCGCGATCTTTTCCCTCTGGGATGTGCCCGATGCAGCCGCCGAGCTGCTGCAGGCGCGTCGCGCTTCGGCTGCGGCCGTTCTCGACGTCGACAAGGGGCTCGATCTGCTGGCCGCGCAGATCCAGCTCCCCGGCAGCCGCAAGCTCGACTATCGCGCTTATATGAAATCCTTCGAGGCGGATGCCGCCGCCTTCTATCGCCCCGAGGGCGATATCCCGCTCGGCGAACGACTGGCCGCCGCCTGGCGCGCCTGGCGCTGGCCGCGCTCCTAGGCCTTCTTCTCCCAGCCGCCGCTGTCGGTCTGCTGCCAATAGACGATGATGTGACCTGCGGACTTGTAGGCCTTCCAGCGCTCGCGCGAGTCGGCCACGGCCTCGTCGTCGCGGCCGTCGAAGAGTTCAAAACAGCGCGTGTAATCGGCGATCTTCTCCGACTTGGCGCGATCGGCCACGAACAGGAACGTGGCCTTGTTGGGATTCTCGTCAAGATGCGTCAGCCAGACCGGCTGGCGGTCGGCGTCGCCGTCGCGGGCGGCGCCATGCGGCAGGAAGCCGTTGGGATCGTAGGTCCAAAGATGATTGTTCAGCGCCTCGACACGCTCGACCGAGCCCAGCATGACGACGGCGCGGGCGCCCGCCTGCAGGGTCTTCTCCAGCAGGCGGGGCAAGGCGGCTTCCAGCGACGACTTGGTCAGGTGATAGAAATTGACCTCGGTCGCCATCTCCCGATTACTTCTCGTAGTTGTCGGCGATGAAGCGGTCGAGCATGCGCAGGCCATAGGCCGTCGCACCCTTGGGCGTTGTTGCATTGCCCTTGCCCGACCACGCCATGCCGGCGATGTCGATATGGGCCCAGGCCACGCCCTCCTGCACGAAGCGCTGCAGGAACTGCGCCGCCGTGATCGAACCACCATCGCGTCCGTTGCTGACATTCCTCATGTCGGCGATCTCGGAGTCGATCAGCTTGTCGTAGTTGGGGCCAAGCGGCATGCGCCACATCTTCTCGCCCATCAGCGCGCCGGCGGCGCGCAGCCTGTTCGACAGTGGCGTGTTGTTGCTCCACATGCCGGCACGCTCGTGGCCCAAGGCCACGACGATGGCGCCGGTCAGCGTCGAGAGTTCGACCATAGCCTGCGGCTTGAACTTCTCCTGCGCGTACCACATGGCGTCGGCGAGGATGAGGCGGCCTTCGGCATCGGTGTTGATGACCTCGATAGTCTGGCCCGACATGCTGGTGACGACGTCACCCGGACGCTGGGCATTGCCGTCGGGCATGTTCTCGACCAGCGCGCAGACGCCGACGACATTGGCCTTGGCCTTGCGGCCGGCGATCAGCCGCATCGCGCCCGTGACGGCTCCCGCGCCGCCCATGTCCCACTTCATGTCTTCCATGCCGCCGGACGGCTTGATCGAAATGCCGCCGGTGTCGAAGGTCACGCCCTTGCCGATCAGCGCCACCGGCTTCTGGTCCTTCGGACCGTTCATCCAGCGCATGATCAGAAGCTGCGATTCGCGCTCGCTTCCCTGCCCGACGCCCAGCAGCGATCCCATGCCGAGCTTCTTCATCTCAGCCTCGCCCAGGATCTCGACCTTCACGCCGAGCTTGGAAAGCTCCTTGGCGCGCTGGGCGAAGGTCTCGGGGTAGAGAACGTTCGGCGGCTCGCTGACCAGATCGCGGGTCATGAACACGGCATCGATCACCGGTTCGAGCGCGGCATAGGCCTTGCGCGCCTCGGCAGGGCCGGCCAGCACGACCGTGATCTGCTCGACCGACGGCTTCTGCTCGGGCTTGTCCTTGGTCTTGTACTTGGAGAAGCGATAGCCGCGCAGTTGCGCGCCCAGTGCAATATGCGCCGCGATCTGGCCGGGCGTCAGCTTCGTGCCTTTCACGGCATCGACGACGACGGTTATTGCCTTCTGGCCGGCGGCATTGGCATCGGCCACGATCGAGCCGCCCATCGCCTCGGCGCTGCGGGCGTCGAGGTCACGGCCCTTGCCGACACCCAGCAGCATCAGCCGCGCCACGCTGCCCGACTGGCCCAGCATCAGAAGGCTCTGGCCCTTGGCGCCGGTGAAGCGGCTGGCACCCATCGCCCGACCGACGGCGCCACCGCCCGCCTGGTCCATCGCCAGGGCAGCCGGAAGGAGCTGCTTGTCGGCCGCAACGAGGATCGCGACATTGCCGGAAAGGGCCTTGGGAATGGCCGAAAATTCAACTTTCATCAGATTCCTCGCTGCTGGCGCACAATTGGCGGGAATTCTTCGCCCCTGCGTCGGTGCGACGCAAGCGGTTAGTGGGTTTCGGACCGCCACTCACGGTCCCAAATTTGGGGTGGCATTGCTCCAATTCGGACAGTATCAGTACCGGCCCTCGAAAATGGGCCATGCCCAATGGAATTATAAATGACTTCAGGCACTCTCCCCCGCGTCTCCGTCGTCGGCCTTGGCAAGCTCGGTGCGCCCCTAGCGGCAGTCCTGGCCAGCCGCGGTTTCTCCATCATCGGCCTCGACGTCAACAAGGTCCTGGTCGATGCGCTGAACGCCGGAAAAATGCCGATCGTCGAGCCGCAGCTCAACGAGTTGATCGCGGCCAACAAGCAGCGCCTGTCGGCGACGATGGACGCCGCTGAGGCGGTCCAGAGGAGCGACGCCAGCTTCGTCATCGTGCCGACGCCGTCCGACAAGTCCGGCTTCTTCTCCAATCGCTTCGTCCTGCAGGCCATGGACACGCTGGGCAAGGCCCTGCGCAACAAGACCGGCTACCACATGATCGTCATCACCTCGACGGTGATGCCGGGCACCACCGGCACCGAGATCAAGGCCGCCCTCGAAGCCGCCTCGGGCCGCAAGGTCGGCCCCGACCTCGGCCTTTGCTACAATCCGGAATTCATCGCCTTGGGCAGCGTCGTGCGCGATATGCTCTTTCCCGACTCGATCCTGATCGGCGAGAGCGACACCAAGGCCGGCGACATGCTGCAGACCATCTACCTGCAGATGTGCGAGAAGAAGCCACCGGTGCAGCGCATGAACTTCGTCAATGCCGAATTGACCAAGATCTCGGTGAACACCTACGTCACGACCAAGATCTCCTACGCCAATATGCTGGCCGATATCTGCGACCGCATTCCCGGCGCCGATGTCGATGCCGTGACCAAGGCGCTGGGCGCCGACACCCGCATCGGTTCGAAGTACCTCAAGGGTGCGATGGGCTACGGCGGCCCCTGCTTCCCGCGCGATAACGTCGCTTTCGCTGCCTTCGCCCGCAAGCTGGGCGCCCGCGCCGACGTGGCGGAGGCAACCGACCGCATCAACAACTACCAGATCGAGCGCCTCGCCGGTCTCGTCGCCAAGTTCGCCAAGGCCGGCACGCGCATCGCAATTCTCGGCCTCTCCTACAAGCCGCAGACTCCGGTGGTCGAGGAAAGCCACAGCGTGAAGCTCGCCGCCCATCTCGCCGATGCGGGGTATGTCGTGGCCGTGCACGATCCGCTGGCGCAGGATGCTGCACTTACGGCGCTGGGCGACAAGGTCGTCGCCACCTCCTCGATCGAAGGCGCGGTGCGCGACTGCGACCTGCTTATCGTCGCCACCGGCTGGCCGGAATACAAGGATATCGATCCGGCCTGGGCCAAGCGCAGCGGCGCCAAGCTCACGATCCTCGACCTGTGGCGCACGCTGCCCGCCGACAAGTTCGCCGATGCGGCCGACGTGATCTACCTCGGCTCCGGCCGCTAGGCGCCCTCAGGCGAAGCCGAGCCGGGTCTTCACCCGGCTCACTTTGCCCTTCCAGCTCGTGTCGACACGCGCCGGTCCTGCCAGGACCTGCACGCAGAAGGGATTGAGGTTGGCCGCGACATGGTCGGTGAACGGCCGCCAGTACCTGTTGGCGATGACGTTCACGCCGATGAAGCGGCGGGCGAGCTTGCGGCCGGGCGGCCGGGTATCGGCCTCGTTCAGGGTCGCGCGGTGCAGGAAGCCGCTCACTTTCGACAGACGCCGCGCATCGTCGGCCGTGGCTTTGCGGCCGGTGCGCACAGGGTCGTCGATCGCCTGGCTGCCCAGGCCGAATTCGAAGATGAAAGTATCGGCCCGCTTCAGCAGCTTGGAGAAGCGGTCGATCTCGGTGCCCGGGATATCCGTCGGCAGCCACTTGCACTCCGACGGGATCAGGATCGGCCCGGTGAAGCCCATGCCGCGCCAGGCCTCGGCGAACAGCCGCACGAAGTCGGGCCGCGTCGCCGTCACCAGGATCGCGGTGTTGCGCGGATAGGTCAGCACCTGATCGCAGGCGAAGGGCAGCGTGTGGCGAAGGTCGTAGGTCAGGTCGTTGAAGAGATGCCATTCGATGCTGGTGATCGAATACGGCTCCGTCGCCGGCTCGAGGACGCCGCGGATACCCGCCGAGAAGCGCTCGTAGTTGGTGTCGCGGTCGAGGCGGATTTCCTCGATCTCCTGATCGGGCCAGCCCCAGGTCGCGGCCTGCGCCGGCAGATAGGGCGTCGAGACGTTCCAGATGTACCGGTCGTGATCGTTCATCTTGGTGGCGCGGCCCTTGTTGTTGGCCGCCGCCACGCGCGTGTGATCGCAGTGATAGCCGAAGATCTTGTCGATCAGCGTATCGACCTTGCCGCGATAGAGCGCGAGGCGCGCCGCGAGGTTGGAGTCGCAGTGCCAGCCCAGGATCATGGTCTCGTCGAAGCCATGAATGGCGAACATGTCGGCGCGCAGTACGGCCTGGAAATCGCCCAGCGCGTCGTACTTCATCGGCATGTAGTTGTTCACGACCTGGTTCAGGCGGAACTGCGGCGCCCATTCGCGCAGCTTGGCGAGATTGCCGGCCGGGTCCTTGCGATCGAAGGCCGCTTCCCACAGCATCTCCGGCAGTTCGAAGCGCGGGATCTGGTAAAAGCCGTCGGGCAGCCCGCCAAGGATATCGCTCAGCGACTCGCCTTCCTTGCGCGAGACCAGCAGCATGTCGGTATTGGTGTAGAGCACCCAGCGATTGCGCGGGTTGGAACGGCGCAATGCGATGTTGCGCGACTGCGATTCCAGCGCCACGAGATGCGTCTTCGATTTCAGATGGAAGTGCTGTTCCGGCCGCACGCGCAGCACGCGCATGACGCTCTTGGCCTTGTCGGTCAGCGTATCGGCGATCGCCTCAGGGAAGGTCGGATGATCGTCCGGCGTGTTGTAGTCGACGAAGAGGATTTCATCGTCGGGATCTGACATGACCTCGGCCAGTGCGTTGAAGCTGATCGCCGCGCGCTTGTGCAGGTTATAGCCGTGGCTGTCGTTGCGGCCGTAAATGATGACGGAAAACATGGCTTCCTCTCGCTTCGACCTTATCAGGCCCCGAGGCGGGCAAGTTCGTTTCGGGCGGTGGCGTACTCGATCAGATCGACCGGCCCCTGCTCGACGACGCGCTGCCACCAGCGCCGCGCCGCTGCCTTGTCGTTGTCCGCGGCGAACACGCCCAGTTGAAAGGCGACTTCCGCCTGCCGCGCCGGGGTGTCGGCTTTTGCCAGCAAGGCAGCCTCGTCGATACGACCAGCATGCAACGCCAGCAATGGCGCCGGCCAGAGGTCGTTCCCGATTTCAGCCACCGCGGTCGGCCGCCCGAGGCGATGCAGGGCGGTGAGCCGATAGAGCGACCAATAGGCGTCGTGCGGCGACTCGGCTGCCGCGCGTTCGAGTTCGGGCAGCGCGCGCTGGTAATCGGCCATGCGCAGCGCCACGCAGGCTCGCGCCGCTGCCTGATCGGCCGGCAGGAGATCGAGCTGGCGCAGCCAGGTGGCGTTGGCGTCGGCGACCTTGCCCAGCGCCATGCGCGCGATCGCCCGGCCGCTGAGCGCCCAGGGATTGCGGCGATTGGCCGACAGGACCTTGTCGAAGCCCGACGCTGCCTCGCGGAAGCGGCCCGCCGACAGCAGTGCTTCGGCCCGCAGTGCACGGACGTCGACCAGCTTCGGGTTCATGCGCAGGACGCGGTCGTAATGAAGGAGTGCGGCTTCCGTCTTGCCCTCGGCCAGCAGCGCATTGGCGCGCGCGATCAGCGGCATGACCATGCGGTCGATGCGATGGCCGACCTGGCCGTAATCGTAGACTTCGGCCGTGAACTGGCCGCACTGGCGGGAGAGATAGCCGCGGTCCGGCGTGCCGAAACGTGTGACGGCGCGCTGCTGTCGCAACTTCTCGTAGGCTGCGGCCGCGCGCTCGTTCTGGCCGGCAAGGTCGAGCGCCTCGGCCTGTGCTTCGATGGCTTCGAGCCAATCCGGCGCCAGTTCGATGGCCTTGTCGTATTCGGAGATGGCCGTCACGAGATCGCCCTGGCGGAAGGCGGCCCGGCCGTTCGTCAGGTGTCGGGCAGCTTCGGCCGGCCCGGTTGGCACCTGCCAGGCGGCCATGGAGCGGCCCGAGCGCCAGCGGCCGGTCAGCAGTTCGAAAGCCGAGACGACGCCCCGGCTCAACCTTGCCCCGATGCCCGATTCACCCGGCATCAGAACGGCCCGCGGAACTTCTTGTAGCCCTCGGTCATCGACGTCTCGCTCGGCAGGGCGATGCCATGCGTCGGTCCAAGTGTCTGGGTCAGGATAGCGTCGACCGTCTCGTGCTGGCTCGGATAGTAGATGTCCTCGAGGCTCTTGGCGGTCGGGCACGGCGCCGGCGCCATGCCCAGCATGGCCGGCGGCTTCTTCAGCAACGAGGGATCGCGCATGACGATCTGGCGAACGATCTCGCCCGCCACGCCATAGGCCAGCCACGAGGTATCGGCGATCACCAGATTGCCGGTCTTGCGCACGCTCTCGATCACCAGCTCCCAGTCGGGATGGCTGATCGAATTGAGGTCGATGACTTCGGCGTCGATCTTGCCGTTCTGGGCGACATAGGCCGCGGCACGCAGCGCTTCGACCACCATGATGGAGGTCGCCACCACCGTCACGTCCTTGCCGGGGCGGGCGATGTAGGACGAGAGCGGCGCCTTGTTCTTCGTCGGGGCGACGGTGAAGTCGAGCGGATAGAGCAGGCGATGCTCGATGCTGAGGACCGGGCCGGGATGCTTGTTGATGATCGCCGGATACATGTCGAGCACCGACTGGCCGGTCGCCGGCATGACCACGGTCAGGCCGGGATAATGCGCGAAGGTCGATTGCGGGCTCTGCGAATGCTGCGCACCCTGGCCCCAGCTGCGGCCGACCATCATGCGGATCAGCATCGGGCAGCGCATGATGCCGCCGAACATGTAGCTGTATTTGGAGGCAAGATTGATGATCTGGTTCATCGCCAGGAACGAGAAGTCGGCGCGGATATGCGTGGTGATGGGATAGTCACCAACCAGCGAGGCGCCCAGCGCGATGCCGGTCATGCCTTCTTCCATCAACGGCACGTCGAAGACGCGCTCGGCGCCGTACTTGGTCGCGAGGCCCGTCGTCGAGCCGAAGATGCCTTTGAAGTCATCAACGCCCTGGCCCATCACGAAGACGTTGGGATGGGCGCCCAGCGCGCCATCCATCGTCTCCAGAAGGGCATTGGCGTAGGACAGAACCCGCGTTCCCGCGGCAGGCGCCTTGTCGGTCGTGTTCATTGTTCTTTTTCCAGGCGTCAGAGGACGTCGGTCAGAAGGTCGGCGCGCTCCGGCACCGGGCTGCGCTCGGCGAAGGCGACGGCGGCTTCGATCTCGCGCATCACCTCGGGCGTCAATTTGTCGACCAGGGCCTTGTCGACCACCAGCGGATCCTTGGCTTTCCAGCCATCGACCTGGTCGCGTGTGCGGTACTGGAAGTGGAAGTCTTCGCCGATGCCGACGTGCTCCTTGTAGCGAGCGGTCTTGATCTCGAGGATATAGGGCTCGCCCTTGCGCACGTAGGCGATGGCTTCGGCCGAGGCCTCGCGCACGGCCAGCATGTCCCAGCCCGCTTCGATACGGCTGGCACGGATGCCGTAGGCCTTGGCTTGATCCACGACATTGTAAGACTGGCGCGCGCCGAGATGGCTGTGCACGGCAAGGCCGTTGTTCTCGCAAACGAACAGCACCGGCACCTTGGTCAGCGCGGCGAAGTTCAGGCACTCGTGATAGACGCCCTCTTCCGTGGCGCCGTCGCCGAACACCGTCACCGCGATCCGGCTCTTCTGCCGCCGCTTGAAGGAAAGCGCCGCGCCGACGGCATGGGGAATGGAGCTGGCAACTACAGCCGAGGAGCCCATCAGGCCGACGGCGGGTGCCGAAAGATGCATGGAGCCTGCTTTGCCGCCCGAAATGCCGTCACGCCGGCCATAGAGTTCGGCGAACATCTGGTCGAGCGCGCCGCCCTTGGCGATGTAGAAGGCATGGGAACGGTAGGTCGCGAACATAA
>JBBRFD010000012.1:0-45937 GCA_038224985.1 Reyranellales bacterium | reverse complement strand
CTCTGTCGTCGTGGCGCTGCCATGGAGAACCTGAACCATAGTGCATCCCTCCATCCGGAAGAAAACAATGCACCATCAAAGCCCGGGATCAAACATCTAGCCTTCCATCCGGGTGAGTGCCCACTTCACCGTGGTGCCTTCGGCCGGAACCTGTCCGACCAGCACGATCTGTTCGGTGCGGCGCAGGCGGCCTTCCTCGCCGAGATAGATGCTTTCGGCGAGGCCGATGCCCGCCCCTGAAGCCCGTAGACGCCAGCCGCGGCCGCTGGGCAGGCGCATCATGCCGGCTTGGCCGCTTTGCGCCAGCGTCGCCTTGACCGTCGGATGCAGGTGGAAACGCACGATGAAGCGGCGGTCGGGCACCGTCACAGGCTTGCCTTCGTAGCCCGTAAATGTGTCCTCGCCGCGCAGGTCGCCGCCATCGGGCGACAGCCAGATGCGGCGGCGATGGACGATGCCGTAGAGCGAGCGATAACCGTCATGGCTCATGTCGAGCCAGAGCGCGCCGTCGTTCTCGGCGCGGTCGACCAGCACGTTGCCGGCGCGATATTCCAGCGCGCCGTGCGTGGTGATCTCGCTCGAATTGGTGTCGTCGACCACGGCGGTCGAATGGGCCGCCGTGTAGCGCATGAAGTAGCGCCAGTCCTGAGGGGCTGCGGGATAGCTGCCGCAATTGACGATCAGGCGCTCATGCGCGGCACTCATCTCGAAGGACAGCGTGCCGGCATGGGCGGCGGCATCCATGCCGCGGCCCGGCGGGCTGCCGGCATCGACGATCACCAGGGAAGTTCCGGCGGCGAGGCGCTGGAAGCCCGAGGCCGGCGCCGACATCGGCGCGGGTTCGAGCGAGCCCGAGCGCGCCAGCACCAGATCGATCAGCGTGCGGTCGCCTTCCCAGGAACCGTTGAACAGCGCCAGGCCACCGTCGCCATGCCGGAAGAAGCGCAGCATCGGCACCATGCGATCGATGGCGGCGATCAGTTCGGCCGGGGCGCGGCGTTCGGCCGAGGACAGGGCGGCGCGCACATCGACCAGATGACGCAGCACGGCCAATTGCACATGAGGCGCGCGTTCGGCCACGACGCCGTCATGCATGACATAGCGCTTCACGAATTTGGCGAGACGCGTCAGCGATTGCTCGAGACTCTTCTCGTGGCGCTTGCCGTCGCGCAGGAAGGCGAGGTCGACGAAGATCATCGCCTTCAGCGCAGCGATCGCCTCGTGCCCGACCATCCCGGCGCGGCAGGCGCGGCGCAGATGCACGCGCTGGCGGCCGAGGGCGGCGACAAAGCGGCCGGCAAAGCCCGGTTCGTCGGCGGTGGCCAGCCAGTCGTAGTGGCGGATCCAGGAAACGATGCGGGCGGCCAGCACGTCGCGGCGCCAGACCAGCGGCGACCAGCGGCGCTCGCGGGCCATCCAGTCGTCGATCAGGCGGACGGCGACACCGGCAGCGGCGGTATCGCCGCAATCGCGCAGGTCGCGCAGCCAGTCGAAGGAGTTCAATGCGGCGAGCCACAGCGGATCGGCGTGCTGGCGCCGCCACGGCGGATCCATGCCGTCGGAAGAAGCGGCGCTTACTTTGCCATGGGCCACGAATTCGCCCATCAGCAGGCGCTGACCCAGCAAAGCGTCGCCCGGCCAGGGATCAGGGGCGACGGCAAAGAAGCTGCGTGGCGCGCGGCCACCCAGGCTCAGGGTGTAGAGCGGCGAAGCCAGCAGCCAGCGCATAAGCGGGCGCGGGCCGGCATCGTCCGGCGTCGGACGCGGCAGCGCCGAACGGGTCGGGCGCGAAGCGCCTACCAAGGCATCACCGTGACGTCGAGGCCCTGAGGCGACGAGGGTCATGTTCTTCTGTTGTTTGGCCCGGCAGAGGCATGTCCACCAAGCGGTTGAAGGGGGGTGCTTTTCTGTTTTACCTATTTTACCCGAGTCGGCGCCCTCTGGCGATGGTCCGAAAGAGGCCCTTTCGGGCCTTGAACCCAGCCCTGGGATACCCAAATTCACTGCACGGGGATGCCCAAACGGGGTCCCCCGGACGCTCGCTTCAGCGCGGAGATTACTCCGCGCGACTAGGAGGAGGGTTTTATGAGTCGCGTATCGATGTTCAATTCGCCCTTGCTGCTGGGCTTCGACCAACTTGAGCGCACGCTCGACCGGTTGGCCAAGAATGCCGAGGGATATCCTCCCTACAATATCGAGCGAATCAGCGAGAACGGGCTGCGCATCGTGCTGGCCGTGGCCGGCTTCGCCACCGACGATCTTGTCATCGAGCTGATCGAGAACCAGCTCACGGTGCGCGGCAAGCAGACCGACGATTCCGACCGCGTCTATCTTCACCGCGGCATCGCCGCCCGTCAGTTCCAGCGCGCCTTCATGCTGGCCGACGGCATCGAGGTGATGGGCGCCCGTCTCGACAACGGCCTGTTGTCGATCGACATGGCTCGCCCCGTCGCCGAACCACGGGTGCGCACCATTCGAATCGATGCCGGCAAGGACTCCAAGGATGGATCCGGGCGGGCCGGCAATACCATCGACATTACCGCGCGGCGCACCGGCTCATGTTAACGGGGCCGCGCACAGGAGGACGTCATGGAAAACCAGACAACCAGGCTTTTCACCCCGCTCGCCGAAGATGCTTTTCTCAGCCTCGGCGCGCAGCAGATCGCCTATGTTAAGGCGATCAACCTGCCCGACGGCGCGCATGCTTTCGGCATCTTCTCGGCCGACGGCAAGCCAATGGCCGCAGCGCCCTCACACGAGATCGCGCAGGCCTTGATTCGCCAGCACGAACTAGAGCCGGCGTCGGTTCACTGAGGGTGGCTCAAGCGGCCGATTGCGCCGGGATCGACGGTTCGATCAGCAGCGCGTAGAGCGCGTCCGCCTTCTCCGTCGCGCGCAGCTTCTCGACCAGTGTACGGTCGCGCAGCAGGCGCGAGACGCGGGCGAGCGCCTTCAGGTGATCGGCGCCGGCGCCTTCGGGCGCCAGCAGCAGGAACACCGTGTCGACGGGACGCTCGTCGATCGAATCGAAATCGATCGGAGTGCCAAGCCGCGCGAACAACCCGCGCGGCTGCGTGAGGTTGGGAAGCCGGCCGTGCGGGATGGCGATGCCGCCGCCGATGCCGGTCGATCCCAAGCGCTCGCGCTCGAGCAGGAGATCGAAAACGCGGCGTTCGTCGATGCCATAGAGGGTCGCGGCGCGATGCGCCAGATCGGCCAGCAGCGCCTTTTTGCCGGACGCCTTTACGCAGGCCAGAACGGCGTCCGGTCCCGGCAGCAAATCGGCAATTTCCACAATGTCACCAACGAGTTAGCTGGCGAGCCGAAAGGCCGCCAAGCAAGAGGCCGGTCCCTATAGGCGCGGTCTTCCGACCGGTCAAGAGTGGCCTCCGACGATCTCGGTCAATCGGCCGGCCCGGTCAGGGCCTGGGCGGCGATCACGGTCGAGGTAAGCGCGCTGTGCGAAGCGCCGCGGGCCGGACCGGCATGCGCGGCAAGTCCCGCCGGCAGGACGCGGCCCATGCCGAGACGGCCGAGGCGGCGGCGCTCGGCCGAGGACGGGATGCGCATGGCTTCGCGATACTTGGCGACGGTGCGGCGGGCGATCTCGATGCCCTCGCCCTTCAGCAGGTCGACGATGCGGTCGTCGGAGAGCGGCTGATGCGCGCTCTCGGCGCCGACCAGCAGGCGGATGCGCGAGCGCACCGACTCCGAGGAGACCATCGTGCCCGGCGTTCGCGACGGTAGTGCCGAGGTGAAGAAGTACTTGAGCTCGAAGATGCCGCGCGGTGTGGCCATGTACTTGTTCGAGGTGACGCGGCTCACGGTGCTCTCGTGCAGCTCGGTGGCGACGGCGATGTCGCGTAGCACCAGTGGCCGAAGCGCGCTCACACCCTTGCGGAAGAAGCCATCCTGCTGGCGCACGATCTCGCGCGCGACCTTGAGGATGGTGGTGGCGCGCTGCTCCAGCGTCTTGACCAGCCAGTTGGCCGACTGGAAACGCTCGGCAACGAAATCGCGGTCGGGTTTGGCGCGCGAGCCCTTCATCAGCGTCGCGTGGTAGTTGCGGTCGACCAGCACCTTGGGCAGTGCCTCGGCATTGAGTTCGATGTGCCAGCCGTCTTCGCCGGTGTCTGGATCCTTGGCCGTCGTCAGGAAGATATCTGGCACGACCGGCTGCACCGGCTCGAAGTCGAAAGCCTGGCCAGGGCGCGGATTGAGGGTGCGCAGTTCGGCCAGCATGTCGCGCATGTCTTCTTCGTCGACACCGCAGCGGCGGCGCAATTGACCCAATTCGCCGGCGGCGACGAGATCGAGATTGTCGAGCAGCGCCTTCATCGCCGGATCGAGGCGATTGCGTTCGGCGAGCTGGGCACCGAGGCATTCGGCGAGCGAGCGGGTGAAGAGACCGGCGGGCTCGACCTGGCGCAGGCGCGCCCAGACGCGTTCCACCGTTTCGGCCGTGTGACCGACGGCTTGCGCCAGCACACCGGCATCGAGACGGCAGTAGCCCGCCTCGTCGAGGCCTTCGGCCAGCTTGAGCGCGATGCGGCGATCCTCGGCCGCGGTGAAGATCAGGTCGATCTGTTCGAGGACATGGGCGGCCAGCGACTGCGGACGTTCGGCCACGAAATCGAGGGCATCGGGAAGATCGTCGCGCTGGCCGACCTTGCTGGCGGTGGCGTCACCGCCGCGGTCGGTATGTTCGCGGGTCCAGCGTTCGTCGGCTTCGGCCAGGGCAGGCGCGGCGGCGGCGAGTGCTTCGGCTGTATCGGCCGGGGCATCGGCTACAGGCGCATCGGGCTCGCCGATCGGGCCTTCGTCGTTGGAGGTTTCGCTGAGGAGCGGGTTCTTTTCGAGTTCTTGCTGAATGTAGGCGGCGAGTTCGAGGTGCGAGAATTGCAGAAGTTTGATCGCCTGCTGAAGCTGCGGCGTCATTGCCAATGTCTGGCGCGAGGCCAGGATGAGACTCGGACCGATACGCATGGAAAACCCCCTCGACGGAGACTCCCACCCCCGACGCAGGGTTACAAGCAATTAGTGTGCCAGACTACAGAATGTCCGTGTCAGTGTGCGAAAATATCGAACTCGGGCCAGCCGGCGACATCGAGCCGGGCACGCGTCGGCAGGAACTGGAAGCAGGCCTTGGCCAGCGCCGCGCGGCCTTCGCGCTCCAGCAGGGCATCGAGCTTGGCCTTGAGCGCATGCAGATGGAGCACGTCGGAGGCAGCGTAGGTCATTTGCTCTTCCGTCAGCGTCTCGGCGCCCCAGTCGGAGGTCTGCTGCTGCTTGGAGAGATCGACGCCCAGCAGCTCCTTGCAGAGGTCCTTGAGGCCAAAGCGGTCGGTGAAGGTGCGCACGAGGCGGGCGGCGATCTTGGTGCAATAGACCGGCTCGCAGGCAACGCCGAGATGATGCTCGAGCATGGCAATATCGAAACGGCCGAAATGGAAGAGTTTAAGCACTTTCGGATCGGCCAGCAGCGCGGCCAGGCGCGGCGCCTCGATCGGGCCTTTGGCGAATTGCACGAGATGGGCGTTGCCGTCGCCGCTCGACATCTGCACGAGGCAAAGGCGGTCGCGATGGGGGTTGAGACCCATGGTCTCGGTGTCGATGGCGACCACCGGCCCGAGATCGAGGCCTGGGGGCAGATCGCCCTTGTAGAGCTTGATGGTCATCGCTGAGATTTCACTCGCCCCGCATGGTGCCCAGGAGAAGACTCGAACTTCCACGCCTTTCAGCGCTAGTACCTGAAACTAGTGCGTCTACCAATTCCGCCACCAGGGCAGGCATGCGGGGCCAGTGCGGCGATGAGGTAGTGCCGGGGACTTTCGATGTCAACCACGCCGATGTATAGGCACCGTCCATGAAGCACATCCAGCAAGTCACCGTGTTCGGCGGCAGCGGCTTTGTCGGCCGCGCCATTGCTCGCACTCTTGCCCATGAAGGATACCGCGTCCGCGTCGCCACGCGCCGGCCGGAGCTGGCCGAAGCGGTCAAAACCGCGGGGGACGTCGGCCAGGTGGTGCTGATGCGGGCCAATTTGCGCAACCCGGCCTCGATCGCCGCCGCCGTCGCCGGCAGCCAGGCCGTGATCAACGCCTCTGGCATCTCCTTCCAGCGCGGCCGCCAGAGCTATCAGGCCGTCCATGTCGGCGGCGCCCAGACCATCGCCGAGACCGCCACCGCTGCCGGCGTGCAGCGCCTGATCCATATTTCCGGCATCGGCGCCGAGGACCGCACCAGCCGGAACCGTTTCGTGAGGTCCAAGGTCGCCGGCGAAAGCGCCATCGTCGCGGGCTTCGCCAGCGCCACCTTCCTGCGGCCCAGCGTCGTCTTTGGGCCGGACGACAAGTTTTTCAACAAGCTTGGCAGCCTCGCCGCCTCCGCACCCGTCGTGCCGGTAATCGGCAAGGGCACCGCCAAAATGCAGCCGGTCTATGTCGGTGACGTCGCCCGTGCCGTCGTGGCGGCGCTGGCGATGCCGGAGACGGCGCGCAGCGTCTTCGAGCTGGGCGGGCCGCATGTCTACAGCTACCGCGAGCTGATCGCGCTGGTGCTGCGCATCATCGACCGGCAGAAGCCGATGATCGGCGTGCCCGCCGGACTGATGAAATTCGGCGCCTTTTTCGCCGAGCTGGTGCCGCTGCTGCCGCCGGCCATCACCCGCGACCAGGTCGATCTTCTGGGCCGGGACAATGTCGTTTCGGCCAGCGCCAAGACGCTAGCGAACCTCGGCATCACCCCGACGGCCGCCGAGGCGATCCTGCCGACCTATCTGGATCGTTTCCGGGTCGGTGGCCGCTATAACCAGCACGCTCCGGCCTAACTCGATATGATGTAAGTAGCTGATGAATGATGATAAACCACGCTTTTGTCAGTTAGTCCGTTTTATTTACTAATTTTCATTGAGATATAATCTTTCGCCGACCGTTGGGCGGTATTTTACAAAATTAGCGACGAAATAGTTCAGCTGCGTTGACTATTTCTTTGGAGCGTGAGAAGGAGCCCCTGCCACGGAGGGGACGATGGCGGAAAAGATGCTCACGTTCGTCGGAACGCCGCAGGACATGCCGGACAAGCGCCCGGCGGCCGAGCGCAAGCGCGACTTCAGCGAGATCTATGCCCGCTATGCCCGCGAGAAAGCGGCGGAGCAGTCGTCGCGCTGCTCGCAATGCGGCGTGCCCTTCTGCCAGATCCATTGTCCGCTCGGAAACAACATCCCCGACTGGCTGAAGCTCACCTCGGAGGGCCGCCTTGAGGAAGCCTACGAGCTCTCCTCCGCGACCAACAACTTCCCGGAAATCTGCGGCCGCATCTGCCCGCAGGATCGCCTGTGCGAAGGCAACTGCGTCATCGAAAAGGGCTTCGAGGCGGTCACCATCGGCTCAGTCGAGAAGTTCATCACCGACACCGCCTGGGAACAGGGTTGGGTGAAGCCGATCCAGCCGCGCCGCGAGCGGCCCGAAAGCATCGGCATCGTCGGCGCCGGCCCCGCCGGCATGGCCGCCGCCGAGCAGCTGCGCCGCAAGGGCTACCAGGTCGCGATCTACGACCGCTACGACCGCGTCGGCGGGCTGATGATCTACGGCATCCCCAACTTCAAGCTGGAGAAGGACGTCGTACAACGCCGCGAGCAGCTGCTGCGCGATTCGAAGGTGGCCTTCCATCTCAATTGCGAAGTCGGCCGCGACATCACCTTCGCCGAGTTGCGCGGCCGCCATGTCGCCGTGCTGGTGGCAACCGGCGTCTACAAGGCGCGCGACATCCAGGCGCCCGGCGTCGGCCTGCCCGGCATCGCGCCCGCGCTCGATTATCTGACGGCCTCGAACCGCACCGGCCTCGGCGACTCCGTATCTGATTTTGAGTCAGGCACGTTGAATGCCGCCGGCAAGAACGTCGTCGTGATCGGCGGCGGCGATACCGCGATGGACTGCGTGCGCACCGCCGTGCGACAGGGCGCCAAATCGGTGAAGTGTCTCTATCGCCGTGACCGCGCCAACATGCCGGGCTCGCAACGCGAGGTGAAGCACGCCGAGGAAGAAGGCGTCGAGTTCGTCTGGCTGACGGCACCGCAGGCTTTCCTCGGCAAAGACAGCGTCACGCATGTCCGCGCCACCCGCATCCATCTCGGCATGCCCGATTCGTCGGGCCGCATGACGCCGCAGGAAATTCCCAACAGCCACTTCAACGTCGAGGCCAACCTCGTGCTGAAGGCGCTGGGCTTCGATCCCGAGGACCTGCCGGGCACACTCGGCGTGCCCGAACTGGGCGTCACCAACTGGGGCACGCTGGCCATCGACTGGCGCACCATGATGAGCAGCATCGAGGGCGTCTTCGCCGCCGGCGACATCGTGCGCGGCGCCTCGCTGGTGGTCTGGGCGGTGCGCGACGGCCGCGACGCCGCCGAGCGCATCCATTCCTATCTGGCGGCCAAGACCGCGGCAGCCCTGCGTGTCGCAGCGGAGTGACGGCAATGACAACCCTTTACGACTACATGGACTCGGGTAACGGCTACAAGGCGCGGCTGGTGCTGGCGCAGCTCGGCATTCCCTACGAGCTGGTGCTCCGCGACATCCTCAAGGGCGAGACGCGCACGCCGGAATTCCTGAAGAAGAACCCCAACGGACGCATCCCGACACTCGAGCTCGACGATGGCAGCTTCCTCTTCGAATCGGGCGCCATCGTCTGGTACCTGGCCGAAGGCAGCGCGCTCGCACCGAAGGACCGCAAGGCCCGCGCCGAGACGCTACAATGGATGTTCTTCGAGCAGTACAGCCACGAGCCCAATATCGCCGTGGCGCGCTTCTGGAAGCACTACCTGCCCAAGCTGTCGCCGCAGCAGGAAGCCGATCTGCCGAACCGGATGAAGAACGGCTATGCCGCACTCGACGTGATGGAACGGCACCTGACGACGCGGGCCTTCTTCGTCGACGAACGCTATGGCCTGGCCGACATCGCGCTCTATGCCTACACGCACGTCGCGCACGAGGGCGCGTTCGACCTCGCGAAGTATCCCGCCATCAACGCCTGGATGGCGCGCGTCGCCGCGCAGCCCAGGCATGTCACCATCACCTACAAGAACTAAAGAGGGAGAGAAGAAATGCCGACCATTCATGTCGAAATGTACGAAGGCCGCACGCTCGACCAGCGCCGCAAGCTGGCCAAGGAGTTGACGGAAGGTACCTGTCGCGCGCTCGGCTGCCCGCCTGAAGCCGTGCAGGTCATCCTCACCGACATCAAGAAAGAGAACTGGGCCGAAGCCGGCAAGCTTGCTTCAGACTCGTGACTCTAATGACCCCTCCGCCGCGTAAGACGCAGCACCTCCCCATCTGAATGGGGAGGTGTCGGCCTCATAGGCCGACGGAGGGGTCAAAAGGCAAAGGAACGACGCCATGACCACCACGCCTTTCGACGCCGAAGCCTATATCCGCGAATACCGCGAAGGCACCGCAACGTTGACCGCCGCCTATGGCTACAACCCCGCCAAGGAAATCGATTCCTGCGGCGTCGGCCTGATCGCGGCCTTGGACGGCAAACAGCGTCGTGACGTCGTGGTGGCGGGCATCGATGCGCTGAAGGCGGTGTGGCATCGCGGCGCCGTCGACGCCGATGGCAAGACCGGCGACGGCGCCGGCATCCATGTCGAAATCCCACAGGATTTCTTCAAGGAACACGTACGCGACGCCTCCGGCCACTCGCCGCAGGCAGGCCGGCTCGCCGTCGGCATGGTCTTCCTGCCGCGCACCGACTTGGGCGCGCAGGAGCGTTGCCGCATCATCGTCGAGACTGAGATCCTGCGCTTCGGCCACACCATCCTCGGCTGGCGCCAGGTCCCCGTCGACATTTCGGTGATCGGCGAGAAAGCCAATGCGACGCGGCCCGAGATCGAGCAGATCCTGATCGGCCGGGGCGACATGGCGATCGACAACCGCGAGTTCGAGAAGCAGCTCTATGTGCTGCGCCGGCGCATGGAGAAGGCGGCCCTCGCCGCCAACATCGGCGAGTTCTACGTCTGCTCGCTGTCGTGCCGGTCGGTCATCTACAAGGGCATGTTCCTGGCCGAGCATCTCTCGGCCTTCTATCCCGACCTGTTGGACGAGCGCTTCGTCTCGCGCTTCGCCATCTTCCACCAGCGCTATTCGACCAACACCTTTCCGCAATGGAAGCTGGCCCAGCCTTTCCGCGTGCTGGCGCATAACGGCGAGATCAACACCATCCTGGGCAACGTCAACTGGATGAAGAGCCACGAGGCCCGCCTCGATCACGAAGGCTTCGGCGCCCATATCCAGGACCTCAAGCCGATCATCCAGCCCGATCACTCCGACTCCTCGGCGCTCGACGCCGTCTTCGAGCTGCTGGTGCGCGGTCATCGCAACTTGCCGATGGTGAAGCTGATGATGATTCCGGAGGCCTCGTCGTCCAACCCGAATGTGCCGGCCAAGCACCGCGCCATGTACAACTATGTGAATGGCGTCATGGAGCCGTGGGATGGCCCGGCTGCCATCGCCGGTGTCGCCGGCAAGTGGGCGCTGGTCGGCCTCGACCGCAACGGCCTCAGGCCCATGCGCTACGTCACGACCTCCGACCAATTGCTGATCGCCGGTTCCGAAGCCGGCATGGTGCCGCAGGACGAGACCAAGATCCTCGAAAAGGGCCGCCTCGGTCCGGGCGAAATGCTGGCCATCGATATGGACCAGCCCCGGCTCTACAAGGACCGCGAACTCAAGGACATGCTGGCCGATACCCACGACTACGCCAATTGGGTCGGCCGCACCGTCGAGCTCGATTCGCTGATCAAGCAGGATACGCCCGCCGCCGATCACTTCGAGCGTGACGAACTACGCCGCCGGCAATTCGCCGTCGGCTGGTCGATCGAGGATCTCGAGATGATCCTCCATCCCATGGTCGAGGACGGCAAGGAAGCCGTGGGCTCGATGGGCGACGATGCAGCCATTGCGGTGCTGTCCGACACCTATCGCGGCATGCACCACTATTTCCGCCAGAACTTCAGCCAGGTGACCAACCCGCCGATCGACAGCTTGCGCGAACGCAACGTCATGACGTTGCGCACGCGTCTGGGCAATCTCGGCAATATCCTCGACGAGTCGCCCGAGCAGAGCGAGATGCTGTCGCTGCAGTCGCCCATCGTGCTCAACGCCGAGTTCGAGGCGATGCGCAAGTACATGGGCGAATCGGCGGCGCGAATCGACTGTGCCTTCGATCCCCATCATGGCGACAAGAGGGGTGGCCTCGACGCCATGCGCCAGGCCTTCGAACGCATCTGCACGGAGGCCGAGAACGCCGTGCGCAGCGGTTGCCTGCACATCGTGCTGACCGACGCCAATGTCGACGCCGAGCGTGCCGCCCTGCCGATGATCCTGGCGGCCGGCGCCGTGCATTCCTATCTGGTCCGCCAGTCGTTGCGCACCTTCATCTCGCTCAACGTGCGCTCGGCCGAGTGCCTCGACGTGCATTACGCCGCCGTCATCATTGGCGTCGGCGCGACTTCGGTGAACCCCTATCTCGCCGAGGAGACCATCGCCGCCCGCCATGCCCGCGGGCTGTTCGGCAAGCAGTCGCTGTCCCAGTGCCTCGCCAACTACAAGAAGTCGCTGGACGACGGCTTGCTCAAGGTCATGTCCAAGATGGGCATCTCGGTGCTGTCGTCCTATCGCGGCGGCTGCAACTTCGAGGCGGTCGGCCTGTCGCGCTCGCTGGTCGCCGAGTTCTTCCCCGGCATGCCCTCGCGCATCTCCGGTATCGGCCTGCGTGGTGTGCAGGAGAAGATCGCCGAGCAGCATGCCCGCGCCTTCGACGAGGATGTCGTCACCCTGCCCATCGGCGGGTTCTACAAGGCCCGGCGCGGCGGCGACGTGCACAATTTCGAAGGCACGCTGATCCATATGCTGCAGGACGCGGTGAATACCGAATCCTATGCCAAGTACCGGCGCTACAGCGAGGCGGTGCGGCGCCAGCCGCCGATCAACCTGCGCGACCTGCTGGACTTCCGGCCCGACCGCAAGCCGGTCGTGCTCGACGAGGTCGAGTCGATCACCGAGCTGCGCAAGCGGCTGGTGGCGCCGGGCATTTCATTGGGCGCGCTCGGTCCCGAGGCGCATGAGACACTGTCGATCGCCATGAACCGCATCGGCGCCAAGTCCGATTCGGGCGAAGGCGGCGAGGATCCGGCGCGCTACAAGCCGCGCGCCAATGGCGACAACGCCTCCTCGGCGATCAAGCAGGTGGCCTCGGGCCGCTTCGGCGTCACCGCGGAATATCTCAACAACTGCCGCGAGATTGAGATCAAGGTGGCCCAGGGCGCCAAGCCCGGCGAAGGCGGCCAGCTGCCCGGCCTCAAGGTCAGCGAGCTGATCGCCAAGCTGCGCCATTCGACACCTGGCGTTACGCTCATCAGCCCGCCACCGCATCACGACATCTACTCGATCGAGGATCTGGCACAGCTGATCTACGACCTCAAGCAGATCAACCCGGACGCCACGGTCTGCGTGAAGCTGGTGGCCCGTTCGGGCATCGGCACCATCGCGGCTGGCGTCGCCAAGGCCAAAGCCGACGTGATCCTGGTGTCGGGCCATGGCGGCGGCACGGGTGCAAGCCCGCAGACCAGCATCAAGTATGCCGGCATTCCCTGGGAAATGGGCCTGTCGGAAACCCATCAGGTGCTGACGCTCAACCGCCTGCGCGAAAAGGTCATGCTGCGCACCGATGGCGGCATCAAGACCGGGCGCGACGTCGTCATCGCCGCCATGCTGGGCGCCGAGGAATACGGCATCGGCACGGCGTCGCTGATCGCCATGGGCTGCATCATGGTGCGGCAGTGCCATTCCAACACCTGCCCGGTCGGCGTCTGCACGCAGGACCCCAAGCTGCGTGCCAAGTTCGAAGGCTCACCGGAGAAGGTCGTCAATCTCTTCAGCTTCGTGGCCGAAGAAGTACGCGAGATCCTGGCGCAGCTGGGCTATCGCTCGCTGAAGGACATCGTCGGCCGTTCCGACCTGTTGAAGCAGGTGAGCCGCGGCGCGCGCTACCTCGACGATCTCGACTTGAGTCCGCTGCTGACGCGAGCCGATGGCGGCCGCGATGCCGTCCATTGCACGATGGACGGCCGCAACGAGGTGCCGGATACGCTCGACGCGCAGATGATCCGCGACGCCCAACCGCTGTTCACCCATCGCGAAAAGATGCAGCTGCAGTACAGCGTGCGGAATACACACCGTGCCGTGGGCACGCGGCTGGCCGCCATGATCACGCGCAAGTACGGCATGGCCGAGCTGCAGCCCGACACCATCACCGTGCGCCTGCGCGGCACGGCGGGCCAATCGCTCGGCGCCTTTGCCGTGCAAGGCATGAAGCTCGAGGTTTTCGGCGACGCCAACGACTATGTCGGCAAGGGTCTGTCCGGCGGCACCATCGTCGTGAAGCCCACGGTATCGAGCCATCTGGTACCGGAGAAGAACGCCATCATCGGCAACACGGTTCTCTACGGCGCCACGGCGGGCAAGCTCTTCGCCTCGGGACTCGCCGGCGAACGCTTCGCCGTGCGCAACTCCGGCGCCGACACCGTGGTCGAGGGCCTGGGCTCGAACGGCTGCGAATACATGACCGGCGGCACGGCCATCGTGCTGGGCCCGCTCGGCATCAACTTCGCCGCCGGCATGACCGGCGGCATGGCCTTCGTCTACGATCCGGAGAATGCCTTCGCCATGAAGGTCAATCCCGAGACGGTGGTGTGGCAACGCATCGACCATCCTCATTGGGAAGGTGTCGCCAAGGCCCTGATCGAGGAGCATCTGCGCGAAACCCGCTCACCGCTGGCCGCGCGCCTGCTCAACGACTGGAACCGGGAGATGGAGCACTTCTGGCAGGTGGTGCCCAAGGAAATGCTGACCCGCCTGCCGATTCCGCTCACAACCGTGAAAGAAAAGCGGGCCTGACGCACGGGCCTGACTCAACAAGAGTGTCGTCCCCTTTCTCCGCTCGGGATGACACCTAACGCGATCGGCAAACGATCCCCATGGTCGACAATTCGAAGCCCATCCCACGTGTCGCCTGGTTTCAGCTGGCGCTGACCATCGCTCTGTTCGGCCTGACCTGGCCCGTCATGAAGATAGGCCTCGCCGCCGGCACGCCCGTCTGGCTGGCGGCCGCGCGCGCCGGCGTCTCGGCGCTGACGGCCTTCGCGCTGCTGGCCGCACTCGGCCGCCTCGCCTGGCCCGACCGACAGGACCGCCCGGTCATCCTCTCCGTCGGCGCGCTGCAGCTCTCCTGCTTCTTCGCCTTCGCCAATATCGGCGTGCAGCACGTGCCGGTCGGCCGCTCCGGCGTGCTGGCCTATACCGCCACGCTCTGGCTGGTGCCGCTGTCGCTGGTCTTCGGCGAGAAGGTCGGCTGGCGCGGGCTGGCCGGCGTGGCGCTGGGCACCGGCGGCATCGTCGTGCTGGCCGATCCCTGGCACTTCGACTGGCACGACCGCGGCGTGGTCATCGGCCATCTCTGCCTGCTGACCGCGGGCTTTGCTTGGGCGCTGGCGATCATTCATACGCGCCGCCACAAATGGAGGGGCACGCCGCTCGATGCGTTGCCCTGGCAGATGACGGTCGCAACGGTGATCCTCGTGATTCTGGCGCCGGTGATCGAGCCGCAAGGCCATCTCGATCCCGGCAAATGGCAGCTCTGGGTGGCCCTGATCTATATCGGCGTGCTGGCCGGCCCAACTGCGACCTGGGGCGCCGTCTCGGTCGCCCGCGCCCTGCCGCCGATCACCGGCTCGCTGGCCATGCTGGGCGTGCCGCTGCTGGCCATCGCCTCCTCCGTGGTGCTGATCGGCGAACCCATCACCTTGCCGTTGGCGCTGGGCACGGCACTGGTCATTGCCGGCATCGCCATCGTCATTCTGGACCGCAACAACGCGCGCAATTGACAGGTCCGCGACGGCCCCCGCATATGCGGGAAGAAGCGAGGGAAGCGATGGCGAACAAGGTCTACAAGGATGCCAAGTCGGCGCTTGAGGGCGTGCTGCATGACGGCATGATGCTGATGTGCGGCGGCTTCGGGCTGGTCGGCATTCCCGACAAGCTGATCCAGGCGGTGCGCGACGCCGGCACCAGGGATCTCGTCTGCGTTTCCAACAATGCCGGCATCGACGGGCACGGCCTCGGCCTGCTGCTCGAGAGCGGGCAGATCAAGAAGATGATCAGTTCCTATGTCGGTGAGAACAAGACTTTCGCCCAGCTCTACCTCGCCGGAAAGCTCGAGATCGAGTTCAACCCGCAGGGCACGCTGGCCGAGCGCTGCCGCGCCGGTGGCGCCGGCATCCCGGCCTTCTACACCAAGACCGGTGTCGGCACGCTGGTGGCGGAAGGCAAGGAAACCAAGGTCTTCGACGGCCAGGAATACGTCATGGAGCGCGGGCTGTTCGGCGATGTCGCGCTGATCAAGGCGTGGAAGGGCGATACCTCGGGCAACCTCGTCTATCGAAAGTCGGCGCGGAACTTCAATCCGATGATGGCGACGGCGGCAAAGATGTGCATCGCCGAGGTCGAGGAGTTGGTGCCGGTGGGCGAGCTCGATCCCGACCATATCCATACGCCCGCCGTCTTCGTGAAGCGCATCTTCTGCGGTGCGCCCTACGACAAGAAGATCGAACAGCGCACGATTCGCAAATAGTGATTGGGCGCAAAGCTTAGGAGAACCGCATGGCCTGGACCCGCGATCAGATGGCGGCGCGCGCCGCCAAGGAACTCAAGGACGGCTTCTACGTCAATCTCGGCATCGGCATCCCGACGCTGGTGTCGAACTTCGTGCCGGACGATATCGACATCACGCTGCAGAGCGAGAACGGCATGATGGGCGTCGGCCCCTTCCCCTTCGACAACGAGGTCGATGCCGACATCGTCAATGCCGGCAAGCAGACCGTGACCGAAGTGAAGGGCACGTCCTATTTCAGTTCGGCCGACAGCTTCGCCATGATCCGCGGTGGCCATATCGATCTGTCGATCCTGGGCGCCATGGAAGTGGCGGAGAACGGCGACCTCGCCAACTGGATGATCCCGGGCAAGATGGTCAAGGGCATGGGCGGCGCGATGGATCTGGTCGCGGGCGTGCGCCGCGTCATCGTCACCATGGAGCATGTCTCCAAGGACGGCGCCTCGAAGCTTTTGGACAAATGCAGCCTGCCGCTGACCGGCCGCCGTGTCGTCGACATGGTGATCAGCGAACTCGGCGTCTTCGCCGTCGACAAGAAGGGCTCGGGCGGCGTCACGCTGCTTCAGCTCGCCGATGGCGTCACCGTCGACGAAGTAAAGGCCAAGACCAAGGCCAAGCTTTCGATCGATGCGGGTCTGAAGGTCGCTTAGCCGGCCTTTGTTACCACTTCGCTAAAAACTGCCTCAGCCGATCGGCGCCAGGATTGGTGAAACGGCGGTCGAGCACGATGCCGCGCGCGGTGGCGCCATGGCCGTAATAGAGGCCGTTCCAGTCGTTGTCGGGATCGATGTAGGACCCCTCGAGCGAGGCGCCGGCGAAGAGCCCGGCCGACTTGGCATAGGCCACGATGTCAGCACCCGCCGCCGCCGTGGTGGCGCCTTCGATACCCGCGCCGATGGCGACCATGGTCACGCCGGCTTCGGCGCCGAACTTGAATTTGCTCTCGATGACGGCGTTCAGGCCCTTCTCGGTCAGGATGATGAAGACGATCTCCGAGACCTTGCCTCCGATCTGGAAGCCGAGGCTGCCCGAACCCAGCGTGTAGAAGGCGGGATAGCTCCAGCTTCCCGGATTGCTGCGCGACAGCAGAACGCCGCGGCCACCGGCAGCGCCGAGAATGAAGCCACCCTGCACGAGCTGCGGGATGATCATCACGGCCTTCGACTTGCCCATGAGCCGAACGGCGTCGGGGAATTCCTTTTCGTTGAGAACCCGGCGCGCGGCGTCGAGCGAGTCGTCGACCAGCGCTTGGCGCTTGGCATCGGCGAAGGCCGCGGACGGCAGTAGCGACAGGGCGAGAACGGCGGCAGACCCCAGCAGCAGGGTCCGGCGAACGAGCTTCATGTTGAGCTCCTGAATGGGCGGCCGATGAAAGGGGGCAGAACGTCCCGGCCGCGAAACGCATAATAGCATGTTTCGTGGCGATAATGAGACTCAGGAACGCGGCGAGGGCCTGTCCTTCATGATCAGCGGCAGTCCCGCGACCATGAAAATCACGCGATCCGCCCGCTGGGCCACGCGCATGTTCAGCCGGCCCTGCGTGTCGCGAAAAGACCGACCCAGTGGCGTTTCCGGCACGACGCCTAGACCCACTTCGTTGCTTACGAAAACGATGGGCATGGTCAGATCGTCAACGGCGGAAATCATTTCGTCCGCCGCCTCGTCGAGATCCCCGCCGGCTAGCAACAAATTGGACAGCCACAGCGTGAGGCAATCGACCAGGATCGGCTCGTTGCGCTCGGCGGCCTTGCCGATGGCATCGGCCAGGTGCAGCGGTTCCTCAATCGTGGTCCAGTGCGAACCGCGCCGCGCGCGATGGGCCATGATGCGCGTCGCCATCTCGACATCGCCGGCCTCGCCGGTGGCGATATAGGCCGAGGGACGAGGTGCGGTGCCAAACAATATCCCAGAAACGAGCTTTTCCGCATAGGTGCTCTTGCCCGAGCGCGCGCCGCCCAGCACGAGGCTGACCGGCGGCAATGGAAACGTCCCGATGTGCTCCATCACTGGACCTTCATTGGGCCTTAGCGGAGACCAGCCAGCAGGCGGCGGCGAGCACGACGCCCTTGGGGCTGGCATGGGGCTCGAGCGCTTCGGCGACGGCGGCCTTGGCCTTGTCGATCTGATCCGGCGTCGCCTCGGCGAAGAGCCGTGCCAGCGGACCGAAGCGCGAGACATTAAGCAGCGTCTCGTCGATGTCCTTGCCGAGGACATTGTCGCGGTCGAGCGTCTGGAAGACCGGCGCGGCAAAGCCCGCCTCTTTCAGGATGCGCTCGACGCGCGTGCGATTGCCGAAGGCGTATTGGCCGGGATCTTCCGGGCCAGGCCGTTCCATCGGCGGCAGATGCGGCGCGGCGGCGCGCAGCGGCACGAGGCCCCAGGGATTCTCCTGCGGCGTGCGCCAGCAAACGAAGACAAGGCGGCCCGAGGGCTTGAGGGCGCGACGCAGGTTCTTGAACGCCGCCACCGGGTCGGCGAAGAACATCACGCCGAAGCGCGAGAAGACGAGGTCGAAGGATTGCGCATCGAACGGATGGGTCGTGGCGTCACCCACGGCGAAGCTGGCATTGGTGAGCTTCTGAGCCCGCGCCGTCTCGATCAGCAGCTCGGAAATATCGACGCCCAGCACGCTACCGTTTGGCGCGACCTTGCCCGCGAGTTCGGTCGTCGTGCCGCCGGTGCCGCAGCCGACATCGAGCACGCGCTCGCCGGGCTGGGCCACGGCCCCCGCCATGACATCTGAATTGAAGCCCGCGAGGCTCTTCTGGATGCGGTTATAGGCGGCAAGCCACGACTTGCCGCCCGGCCCATTCCAAAGTGCCGCCTGTTCGGCGGCGAGATCGCGCGGGGCGTTCACCCCTAAGCCTTCGAGGCGCCATGCGCGATGGGCACGAGGGCGCGCGGCATGTAGTTGGAGAAAGCCACGCGCCAGGCATGCGCCGGATCGGCCTGCTCGAAATGCTCGATCAACGTCACCGACACGTTCTCGACCTCGAAGCGTACCGCCGCCTCGGGATGCATGTCGAAGGCATGGCTCAAAGCCGCGCGGATCGTGCCGCCATGCGCCGTCGCCACGATGTCGCGTCCGCGGTTCTCGGCGGTGATGCGATCTATGCTCTTGACCGTGCGGTCGCGCAGGTCGACGAAGTTCTCGCCGCCCGGCGGACGAAGCTCCGGCGGTCCCAGCCAGAAGAGATGATTGCGACCGCCCGACTCGGCGATCTCATCATAGGTCTGGCCCTGCCACACGCCGAAATGCTGCTCGGCAAGGCCGGCATCGATCTTCAAGTCGCGCATGTCGGCGCCGGCCTTGGCGAGATGCTCGGCCGTCTTGCGGGCGCGCAGCAAGTTGGACGAATACCAGACCGCGCCCTTGGGCAGCAGTGCTGCCTGATGGCTGAACAGCGACTCGTTGCTGACGTCGCAATCCTTGTCGCTCTGGCCGTAGCAGCGGCGCTCGGGATTCGGCACGGGCGCGTGCCGCACCCACCACCAACGCGTCACCGATCCCGTGATCTTGGCTCCCGTCGCCATGCTCTGCTCCTCGCGGTCAACCTTGAAAGGCGCGGCCTTCTTAGCGGGCGATCAGCGTCGCCGCCACCACGAGAAAGGCGATCTCGGAAACTTGTTGGACCGCGCCCAGCGTATCGCCGGTATAGCCGCCAATTTTCTTAGCGATCCATTGCGTGGCGGCCCAGGCTGCCGCGCAAGCGGCGAGCGGTGCCAGAATGGCCAGGAAGAAGCCCTTGCCCAGCAACAGCAAGAAGGCGAGTGCCGCGCCGATGCCGATCGTCAGCCAGACGTCGTGGTCGGTCGGCTTGCCGACGCGCGCGCCGAGGCCGTCGTCGCGGACGGCTGCGAAAGCCAGCAGCGGATAGGCGAGCATGGCGCGCGACATCGCGTGTGCACCGATCAGGGCCACCATGGCACTGCTCGAACTCAAGCCCCCGATGGTGGCGGCCTTCACCAAAACCGACAAGGCGAGTGCCAGGACACCGAAGGTACCGTTGCGGCTATCGCGCATGATCTCGAGCCGGCGCTCGACAACGAGGCCATGCGGGCCGAGGCCATCGGCGGTATCGGCCAGACCGTCCTCATGCAGCGCACGCGTGATCAGCACCGACGCGCCGACAGCCAGCACGGCGGCGAGCCAGCCGATGCCGGTGACGCCCTGAACGACGCCGAACACGAGACCGGCGGCGAGGCCGATGGCGGCGCCGAGGACCGGCAACACGGGCAGGCAATCGGAGAGCTTCCAACGCGGAGCCCCCATCTTCAGATCGAGGCCGGTAAAGAATGAGGCCTGTTCCTTCAGGGCCTGATACCACTCGTCGAAGGAATGGGGACGGTCGCCAGGAGCGGAGCCGGGAGGTAGCGGGTTCGGACTGGTCATGATGGGACAAATATAGGATGGTCCGCGCCCGCAAACAGGGTTCGTTCCTCCACATGCCCCCCGCAACCGCCACATTCGACGAAATGCGCCAGATCCTGCGCAGCCTGCCGGGCCCCGATCTCGAGGCCCGGACGGTGGTCGTCAAGCGCCAGGCCGAACTCACCAAGCCGCCGGGCTCGCTGGGCCGGCTGGAGGAAATCGCCGAATGGCTGGCTTCCTGGCAGGGCCGCGGCCAGCCCCGGGTCGAACGGCCGCGCATCGCTGTTTTCGCCGGCACCCATGGCGTGGCCCGGCGCGGCGTCTCGGCCTATCCGCCGGAAGTCACGCAGCAGATGGTGAAGAATTTCCTCAACGGCGGGGCCGCGATCAACCAGCTCGCCGCCGCCATCGACGCCGACCTGCGCATCTACGAACTCGACCTCGACCATCCGACCGACGACTTCACCCAGGGCCCGGCCATGAGTGAGGCACGCGCCGCCCAGGCCATGGCCTATGGCATGATGGCCGCAGAGCCCGGCATCGATGTTCTTTGCCTGGGCGAAATGGGCATCGCCAACACGACCTCGGCCGCGACCTTGTGCGCCGCGATGTTCGGCGGCAGCGGCGCCGACTGGGCCGGGCCGGGTACCGGCGTGAAGGGTCCAGCGCTGGCTAACAAGATCGCCGTCATCGACGAGGCGCTGACACGCCACAAAAACGTCATCGCCAAACGCGACGCGCTCATGATTTTGGCGGCGGTCGGTGGCGAGGAATTTGCCGCCCTCGCCGGCGCCATCGTCGCTGCCCGCATGGGCCGCATTCCCGTGCTGCTCGACGGCTATGCCTGCACGGCCGCCGCAGCGGCTCTGCATGTCGCCGATCACCACGCGCTAGATCATTGCCTCGTCGCGCATCGCTCGGCCGAGCCCGGCCATACGCGCCTGCTCGCAGCACTCGGCCACCGCCCGCTGCTCGACATGGACATGCGCCTGGGTGAGGCCTCGGGCGCCGCGCTGGCCGTGCCACTGCTTAAGGCCGCCGCCGCCTGCCTCTCCGGCATGGCGACGTTCTCGGAGGCGGGGGTCAGTGGCAAGGACGGCTGATCGCAACTAGAACGGCCACCAGCTCTTCTTGACTGGCGTCGCCGACGACGGACCGGCCGGCTGGCTGTTGCTGCCAACGACGAAGGTCCCCTGCGGGAGATCTACGCTGCGCCAGCCGCCGCCCAGAGCGACGACCAGCTGGGCACTGGCGGTGAGACGGTCGAGGCGCACGTTCAGCAATCCCTGCTCGGCGGAGAGCGCTGAGGTCTGGGTCTGCAACACGGTCGTATAGGGCACGATGCCGGCACGGTACTGGTTGAAGGCGAGGCGCTCGCCCTCGCGCGCGGCGGCAACGGCGGCGCGCTGGACCTGTTCCTGCTCGGCCAGGATGCGCTGGCGGGCCAGCTGGTCTTCGACCTGCTGGAACGCGGTCAGCACGGTCTGGCGGTAGAGCGCAACGGTGCGGTCGTAATTGGCGCGCGCGCCCTCGACCTGGGCGCTGCGGGCGCCGCCGTCGATCAGTGTGCCGGCCAATTGCGGGCCGACCGACCACACCGCATTGGCCAGCGTGAACAACGGACCCAGCAACTGGTTGGTGAAACTGACGCTGGCGCCCAGGCTGATGTCGGGGAAGAAGGCCGCCGTTGCCACGCCGATCTGGGCATTGGCCGCCGCCATCTGCCGCTCTGCCGAGCCGATATCGGGCCGCCGCTCCAGTAGCGCCGAGGGCACGCCGGCATCGGCAAGGGGCACCGTATCCGTAACCGGCGATGGTGCGATAGACAGTTCCGCCGGCTGCTTGCCGACGAGGGCGGCCATCGCATGTTCGAACTGGGCGCGTGCGATGCCCTCGGCCACGAGCTGCGAGCGCGTCTGTTCGTAGAGCGTTTGCGCCTGGACGAGATCGACGCGCGAGACGATGCCGGCATTGACCTGGTTCTGCACGATCTGCATCGAGCGCGCGTAGTTGGCGACCGACGCCTCCAGCAGCTTGCGGCGCTCGTCGGAGATGCGCAGCGAGAAGTAGTTGGTGACAAGCGCGCTTTGCGCCGAAAGCCTCGCGGCGGCGAGATCGGCGGCACTGGCCTGGGCGGCAGCGGAATCGCTTTCGATGGCGCGGCGGATGCGGCCCCACAGATCGATTTCCCAGCTCAGTGTCCCGCCGGCGGCGAACTGGCCTGTCGACTGCCGCTGGATGCCGTTGGTGCCCGAGCCGCTCTGCGTCGCGCTGCTGGTGTAGCCGATCGTCGGATAGAGCGGCGAAGACGACTGGCGAATGAGCGCGCGCGCTTGACGGTAGGCCGCTTCGGCGGCCGCCAGCGTCTGGTTGTTGATCTCGACCTGCAGCGCCAGCTGGTCGAGCTCAGCATCGCCATAGATCACCCACCAGGCACCGCGATCGTAAGTGTCGCGCGGCTGGGCGAGGCGGAAGCCCATGGTCTCCTTGAACTCGGCGGTCGGCGGCGTGAGTGGCGGCGGGCGCACATAGTCGGGACCGACGGTGCAGCCCGCGAGGCCGGCCCATATCAGAATGACGGCGCGCTTCATGCCGGTATTCCCGCCCCGCTCATGCGGCGTGCCAGGCGGCTGTGCAGGTCGCGGTCGCGGCGGCGGAAGCGGTCGAGATAGAGGTAGATCACGGGGGTCGTATAGAGCGTCAGGACCTGGCTGACGATCAGCCCGCCGATGATGGCGATGCCGAGCGGTCGACGCAGCTCGGCGCCGTCGCCGAATCCCAGCGCCAGCGGCACCGCCCCCAGCAAGGCCGCCATGGTCGTCATCAGGATGGGCCGGAAACGCAGCAGGCAGGCCTCGAAGATCGCCTCCTCGGGCGGCTTGCCCTGGTTGCGTTCGAGGTCGAGGGCGACGTCGATCATCATGATGGCGTTCTTCTTCACAATGCCGATCAGCAGCAGCACGCCGATCATGGCGATCAGGCTGAATTCCACGCCGGTCGCCAGCAGCGCCAGCAGCGCGCCGATGCCGGCCGAGGGCAGCGTGGAGAGGATGGTCAGCGGGTGGATATAACTCTCGTAGAGAATGCCCAGCACGATATAGACCGCGAGCAGAGCCGCCAGCACCAGCAGGAGCTGGCTGTTGAGCGATTGCTGGAAGGCGCGCGCGGTGCCCTGAAAAGAGCCGTGCAGCGTCGTCGGCATGCCGATCTCGTGCATGGTGGCGTTGATGTCGGCCACCGCATCGGACAGCGTCTTGCCCGGCGCCAGGTTGAACGAGATCGTCGTGGCGACGAACAGTCCCTGATGATTGACGGAAAGCGGCGTCGTGCCGAAGCCGTAGCGCGTTACCGCCGAGAGCGGCACCATGGTTTCCGCCGTGGTGCTGACGGCAGCGCCCGTCGAGGCCGAGCCCCTGCCGCTGACGGCGATGGCATTGGTGCGCTGATTGCGCACGGCATCGGCCGGATCCGCCGTACCGGCCTTGAGCGGCGCGGTCGAGACAATGGCGCCGGTCGCCTGCGAGCCGGCAATCGAGCCGCCCGAGGTGCTGACATAGATCTCCTTCAGCGACTCGGGATTTTCCCAGAACTCGGGCGCGACCTCCATGACGACGTGATACTGGTTCAGCGCATTGTAGATGGTCGAGACCTGGCGCTGGCCGAAGGCGTCGTAGAGCGTGGCCGAGATGGTCCGCGAGGACACGCCGAGGCGGGCGGCGGCATCGCGGTCGATGGTAAGGTCGACCTGCAAGCCGCCCTGCTGCTGATCGGAATCGACATCGGTAACGACTTCCGACGATTGCAGCGCCACGCGCAGCTTGGGGCTCCATGTATTGAGATCGGCCAGCGAATCGGCCTGCAGGGTGAACTGGTACTGCGAGTTGCTCTGCCGGCCGCCGACGCGGATGTCCTGCACCGCCTGCATGAAGGCCTGGGCGCCGGTGACCTGGCCGAGCTTCGGACGCAAGCGGGCGATCACCTGATCGGCGCTGACATTGCGATCCTTGAGCGGCTTCAGAGTGGCGAAGACGAAACCGGAATTGGTCTGGCCGCCGCCGGTGAAGCCCACGACGCTCTCGATCGCCGGATCCTCGCGCAGGATGGCCACGAACTGACGGAACTTCCGGCGCATCGCCTGGAAGGAGATGCTTTGGTCGCCGCGGATGCCGCCGACCAGCCGGCCGGTGTCCTGCTGCGGGAAGAAGCCCTTGGGAATTGTGATGTAGAGATGGATGTTGAGGATCACGGTGGCCAGGAACACCAGGATGGTCAGCAGCTTGTGTCGCAGCACCCAACCGAGGGTGCGGCCGTAGAAGCGCTGCATGCCGTTGAAGGCGCGTTCGCTGAGGCGGAAGAAGAAGCCCGGCTTGTGCTCGACATGCGGCTTCAGGATATAGGCACACATCATCGGCGTTGTCGTGAGCGACACCACCATCGAAATCAGGATGGCAACGGAGAGCGTGACGGCAAATTCGCGGAACAGCCGGCCGACGATGCCGCCCATCAACAGGATGGGAATGAACACCGCGATCAGGGACAGGCTCATGGAGACGACGGTGAAGCCGACCTCGCGCGCGCCCAGTAGGGCGGCCTCGAGGCGCGATTTGCCGGCCTCGATATGGCGCGTGATGTTCTCCAGCACGATGATGGCGTCGTCGACCACGAAGCCGGCGGCGATGGTCATGGCCATCAGCGAGAGATTGTTGAGGCTGTACCCCAGCAGGTACATGACCCCGAAGGTGCCGATCAGCGACACCGGCACGGCCACCGTCGGCACCAGGCCGGCGCGCGCACTGCGCAGGAAAGCGAAGGTGACCAGCACGACAAGAATGACACTGATGGTGAGCGCGCGCTCGACCTCCATCAGCGAGGCGCGGATCGTCGTGGTGCGGTCGCTGGCCAGAGTCACGTCGACGTCGTTGGGCAGGGCGGCCTGCAGGTCGGGCAGCAGCTCTTTCACCTTGTCGACGGTCTCGATGATATTGGCGTTGGGCTGCAGGTAGATCAGCACCAGCACCGAGCGCTTGCCGTTGGCCTGGCCTTCGTTGCGAATGTTTTCCGTCGAATCGATGATCTCGGCCACGTCCGACAGCCGCACCGGCGAGCCGTTGCGATAGGCGATGACCAGCGAGCGGTATTCGTCGGCGATGCGCGCCTGGTCGTTGGTGTAGATCTGGTAGCGCCGGCCCTCGACCTCGATGGCGCCCTTGGGCGTATTGGCATTGGCCGAGGCGATGGCGGCGCGCACGCTCTCCAGGCCGATGCGGTACTGCGCCAGCACCGAGGGATTGATCTCGACCCGCACCGCCGGCAGCGAGGAGCCGCCCAGTGTTACCTGGCCAACCCCGCTCACCTGGGAGAGCTTCTGCTGGAAGACGTTGGAGGCGGCGTCGTAGAGCCGGCCCTGACCCAGCGTGTCCGAGGTCAGCGCCAGGATCATCACCGGGGCGTCGGCCGGGTTGACCTTGCGGTACTGCGGATTGCTGCGCAGGTCGGCCGGCATGTCGGCACGCGCCGCACTAATGGCGGCCTGCACGTCGCGCGCGGCGCCATCGATGCTGCGCGACAGGTCGAATTGTAGGGTGATGCGCGAATTGCCGACCGAGCTCGACGAAGTGATCTCGCTGACGCCGGCGATGGCACCCAGCCGGCGCTCGAGCGGCGTGGTCACGCTGGTTGCCACCGTTTCCGGCGAGGCACCGGGCAGCGAGGCGGTGACGGAAATGGTCGGGAAATCAATTTTAGGCAGCGGCGAGACCGCCAGCCCCATGAAAGCCACGATGCCGGCCATGGTCATTCCCAGGGTCAGCAGCGTGGTGGCGACCGGCCGCGCGATGAAGGGGGCGGAAAGGTTCATTCCGCCGGCCTTCCCAGCGTTCCGGGGCCAGGCGCATCCGGCGGCGGCACCAGTTGCTGCTCCGGCGGCGCCGGCAACGCGCGCGTTGCATAGCGTGGCGCGTCGGGCGGGATGCCGCGGACGCGACGGGCGATGCGGTCGAAGAACAGATAGATCACCGGCGTGGTGAAAAGCGTCAGCACCTGGCTGACGATCAACCCGCCGACGATGGTGAGGCCCAACGGATGGCGCAGCTCCGAGCCGGTGCCCGAGCCCAGCATCAGAGGCAGGGCGCCGACGAGGGCGGCGATCGTCGTCATCAGAATCGGCCGAAAGCGCAGCAGGCAGGCCTGGTGGATCGCCTCCTGCGGCCCCTTGCCCTCGTTGCGTTCGGCGTCGAGGGCGAAGTCGATCATCATGATCGCGTTTTTCTTGACGATGCCGATCAGCAGCACGATGCCGATGATGGCCACGACGCTGAGATCCTGGCCGCCCAGCAACAGCGCCAGCAGCGCGCCGATGCCGGCGGACGGCAGCGTCGAGAGAATGGTGATGGGGTGGATGTAGCTCTCGTAGAGCACGCCCAGCACGATATAGACGGTAACGATGGCGGCCAGGATCAGCAGCAGCTGGCTGTCGAGGGCCTTCTGGAACGCAAGAGCCGCGCCCTGGAAATGCGTGAGGATGGAGCGCGGCATGCCGATCTCGGCTTGCGCAGCCACGATGGCGTCGACGGCGTCGCCCAACGCCGCGCCCGCCGCCAGGTTGAACGAGATGGTGGTGGCCGGGAACTGGCTGAGACGATCGAGGCGCAGCGGCGCGGTGCGTTCCTCGAAGGTGGCGATGGCCGCCAGCGGCACCTGCTTGCCGCCGCCACCCGAGGCCGGGAGATAGATGTTCTGCAGCGCGTCGACCGACTTGGCGAGCGCGGGATCGACTTCGTAGATCACGCGATACTGGTTGGATTGCGTATAGACGGTCGAGACGATGCGCTGGCCGAAGGCGTCGTAGAGCGCATTGTCGACGGTGGCGACGGTGATGCCGAAGCGCGAAGCGGCGTCGCGGTCGATGCGGATGAAGATCGACAGGCCCTTGCTCTGCAGGTCGCTCGCAACATCGACGATCTGCGGCACGCGGCCCAGCCGCTCCATCAGGCGCGGCACCCAGATGTCGAAATCCTCGGGCTTGGGGCTCTCCAGCACGAACTGATACTGCGTGCGGCTGACCGTCGAATCGATGGTGAGGTCCTGCGCCGGCTGCATATAGAGCACGATGCCGGGCACCGCGACGGTGTCGCGCTGCAGGCGGCGGATGATCTCGCTGGCCGTCCCCACGCGGCTGGATCGCGGCTTCAGGTTGATCAGCATGCGGCCCGAGTTGAGCGTCGGGTTGGTGCCGTCGACGCCGACGAAGGACGTCAGGCTCTCGACATCGGGGTCGTTCAGGATGGCGTCGGCCATGGCGCGCTGGCGCTCGGTCATGGCCTGGTAGGAGACGTTCTGGGAGGCCTCGGTGATGGCCTGGATGATGCCGGTGTCCTGCACCGGAAAGAAGCCCTTGGGCACCACGACATAAAGCAGGCCAGTCAACACTACGGTGGCCACCACGACCAGCAGGGTCAGCGTCTGGTGGCGGAAGACCACGATCAGCCAGCGGTCGTAGATCGCGATCATCCCGCCGAACCAGCGCGCGCCCAGCGCCTGCTTCTTCTCCTCTTCCGGCGTGCCGGCGTCGTGGGCGGGACGCTGCTTGAAGAGCTGTGCGCCCAACATCGGCACCAGCGTGAGCGAGACCACGGCAGAAATCAGGATGGCGACGGAGAGCGTGACGGCAAATTCGCTGAACAGGCGGCCGACGACATCGCCCATGAAGAGCAGCGGGATCAGCACGGCGATCAGCGAGACGGTGAGCGAGACCACGGTGAAGGCGATCTGCCGGGAGCCCTTCAGTGCGGCTTCCATCGGCGTATCGCCGGCCTCGATGTAGCGCGCGATGTTCTCTATCATCACGATGGCATCGTCGACGACGAAGCCGGTGGCGATGACCAGCGCCATGATAGACAGGTTGTTGAGGCTGTAGCCCAGCAGGTACATGACCGCGAGCGTGCCGACGAGCGACAGCGGCACCGACAGGCTGGGAATGAGCGTGGCGCGCACGTCGCCCAGGAAGGCGAAGATCACCAGCACGACCAGCAGCACGGCGAAGACCAGCTCGATTTGTACGTCGCGCACCGATGCGCGGATAGTGAGCGTGCGGTCGGTCAGCACCGCGACGTCGAAGGAGTTGGGCAGCGTTTCGCGCAGCTGCGGCAGCAGCGCCTTGATGCTGTCGACGACGGCGATGACATTGGCGCCGGGCTGGCGCTGGACGTTCACGATCACCGCCTGCGTGGCATTCATCCAGGCGGCGATGCGGTTGTTCTCCTGCCCCTCCTCGACCGTCGCCACTTCGGAGAGACGCACCGGCGCGCCGTTGCGGTAGGCCACGACGATATCGAGGAACAGCTTGGGATCGGTGATCTGGTCGTTGGCGTTGATCGTATAGGCGCGCACCGGCCCGTCGAAATTGCCCTTGGGCGTATTGACGTTGGCATTGCCGATGGTGGTGCGCAGGTCGTCGATATTGAGGCCATAGGCCGCCAGCGCCGTCGGATTAGCACGGATGCGCACGCCGGGCTTCTGGCCGCCCTCGAGGCTGACGAGGCCGACGCCCGGCAGCTGCGAGAGCTTCTGCGCCAGCCTTGTGTCGACCAGGTCGTGCACCCTGGTCAGCGGATCGGTCTTCGAGGTGATGGCAAGTGTGAGGATCGGCGCGTCGGCGGGATTGACCTTGGCGTAGATCGGCGGCGCCGGCAGATCGCCCGGCAGCAGGTTGCCGGCGGCATTGATCGCGGCCTGGACCTGCTGCTCGGCGATATCGAGGCTGAGTTTGAGATCGAACTGCAGCGTGATGGCCGAGGCGCCCGCCGAACTGGTCGAGGTCATCTGGTTCAGCCCGGGCATCTGGCCGAACTGGCGCTCGAGCGGCGCGGTGACCGACGAAGTCATGACCTCCGGGCCGGCGCCGGGATAGAGCGTAAGGACGCGGATGGTCGGGTAGTCGACCTCAGGCAACGCCGAGAGCGGCAGGAACCGATAGGCGATCATGCCGACCAGCATGATCGCGATCATCAGCAGCGAGGTCCCGACCGGCCTTTCGATGAAGAGGCGCGACGGGTTCATGCCGCGGACTCACTCACTGGGTGGACGTGTTTGGCTGACCAGGCTGACCGCCGGGTTGAGCCGGCCTGTTGCCACCCGCGCCTCGACGCTCGCCGTTGCCTGCGTTGTTGCCACCGTTCTGGGTGCCACCGTCTTGCCGGCGGCGCTGGTTCGGTTGGGTGCCATCGGCCGGGGCCGCCGCGACCGGCGGTCCAGCCGTGCCCGGCGGCGGTGTCGGCGCCTGGCGGCGGATCTTGGCGCCTTCCCGCAGGCGATCGGTGCCGTCGACCACGACTTCCTCGCCGATCGCCAATCCCTTGACCACGGCCATGCGCTCGCCATCGGTGACGCCGGTTTCGATGACGCGGATGGCCACCGTGTCGTCGGCCTTGACCAGATAGACGAAGACGCCGGGCTGGCCGCGCTGGATGGCGGCGACGGGAACGACGATGGCGTCCTTCACCACATCGGCCAGCAGGCGGATATTGACGAACTGGTTGGGAAACAGCACCTCGTCGACATTCTCGAAGGTGGCGCGCAGCTTCACCGTTCCGGTGGTGACGTCGATCTGGTTGTCGGTGGTCGCGACCTTGCCGACGCCCAGTTCGATCTTCTGCGTGCGGTCGAGCGCGCGCGCCTCGAGCGTCGCGCCGGTCGCCAGGCGCTTGCGCACCAGCGGCAGCGAATCCTCGGGAATGGTGAAGAGCACCGAAATCGGCTGTATCTGCGTCAGCGTGGTGATGCCGATCGAATCGCCCATCGAGACGAAGTTGCCCTTGTCGACGCCGCGCAGGCCGACGCGGCCACTCACCGGCGCCAGGATCTTCGTATAAGTGAGGTTGAGCTGGGCGGCGTCGATCAGCGCTTGGTCGGTGACGATGGCGGCCTCGTATTGACGCACCAGGGCGGCCTGAGTGTCGAATTGCTGGCGGGCGATCGAGTCCTGCGCGACCAGGGTCTTGTAGCGCTGCAGGTCGATCTGGGCATTCTTGAGCAGGGCTTCGTCGCGCTGCTTCTGGCCCTGGGTCTGCTGAAGAGCCACTTCATAGGGACGCGGATCGACCTCGGCCAGCAGATCGCCGGCCTTGACCCTCTGGCCTTCCTCGAAACTCACCTTGATGAGCTGACCGGTGATCTGGGTCTTCACTGTGACGGTGGCCAGCGAGGTCACCGTGCCCAGCGCCTTGTAAACGATCGGAATGTCGCCCTTGGCCGCCGCCGCGAGGCCGACCGGCGTCGGCGCACCGCCACCGAAGCGGCCGCCGGTACGGGGGGGTGGGGCAGTTGCGCTCTGCGAAATATACCAACCAGACCCTGCCACGATGGCAAGGCCCAAGCCGATACCCAGCAGGGTTCGCAGGCGGTTCATCTGGCTCCTTGCCCCCAAATTTCTTCGTTATCGATCAATACGTAACGGCGGGCCGGAGTCTCCCCCAGCACCGGAAAGGGCGCAAGGCGTCGCGTCGAGCCGTGTCGGTAACGTCCGACACGGCCAAAAGAGCTGTCGTAACGCAGACTAATCCGCCGCTTTGTCGACTTCCGGGGCGACATAGAGCGAATGGCCGCCGGCGCGGAATTTCTCGCTCATCTCGTCCATGCCCTTCTTGGCGTAGTCGCGGATGTCCTGGGTGATGCGCATGGAGCAGAACTTGGGACCACACATCGAGCAGAAATGCGCGGTTTTATGGGCATCCTTGGGCATGGTTTCATCATGAAACTTTTCTGCCGTTGCAGGATCGAGCGACAGGTTGAACTGGTCGACCCAGCGGAAGTCGAAGCGCGCCTTGGAGAGCGCATCGTCCCTTAGACGGGCCGACGGATGGCCCTTGGCGAGGTCGGCGGCGTGGGCGGCGATCTTGTAGGTGATCACCCCAACCTTCACATCGTCGCGATCCGGCAGGCCGAGATGCTCCTTGGGCGTGACGTAGCAAAGCATGGCTGTGCCGAACCAGCCGATCATGGCCGCCCCAATGCCCGAGGTGATGTGGTCGTAGCCCGGGGCGATATCGGTCACGAGCGGTCCCAGCGTGTAGAATGGTGCCTCGCCACATTCCTTGAGCTGCTTGTCCATGTTGGCCTTGATCTTGTGCATCGGCACATGGCCCGGGCCCTCGATCATCACCTGGCAGCCCTTGTCCCAGGCGACCTTGGTCAGTTCGCCCAAGGTCGTCAGCTCGGCGAATTGCGCGGCATCGTTGGCGTCGGCGTTGCAGCCGGGGCGCAGGCCGTCGCCCAGCGAGAACGACACGTCGTATTTGCGCATCAGGTCGCAGATGTCGCCGAAGTGCTCGTAGAGGAAGCTCTCGCGATGCTCGGTCAGGCACCACTGCGCCATCATTGAGCCGCCGCGGCTGACAATGCCGGTGACGCGGCTGGCGGTCAGCGGCACATGGGCGAGGCGCACGCCGGCATGGATGGTGAAGTAGTCGACGCCCTGCTCGGCCTGCTCGATCAGCGTATCGCGGAAGACTTCCCAGCTGAGCTTGGTCGGATCGCCGCCGACCTTCTCCAGAGCCTGATAGATCGGCACGGTGCCGATCGGCACCGGCGAATTGCGCACCACCCATTCGCGCGTGTCGTGGATGTTGCGGCCGGTCGACAGGTCCATGACCGTGTCGGCGCCCCAGCGGATCGCCCAGACCATCTTGTCGACCTCTTCCTCCATTGAGGAGGTGACGGCCGAATTGCCGATATTCGCGTTGATCTTGACCAGGAAGTTTCGGCCGATGATCATCGGCTCCAGCTCGGTGTGATTGATATTGGCCGGGATGATTGCCCGGCCCGACGCGATTTCGGAGCGTACGAATTCCGGCGTGATGAAAGCCGGCAGGGCAGCGCCGAAGCTCTCGCCATCGGCCAGCCGCTCCTCGGCTTGTTGCAGCGCCTTGGTGCGACCCATGTTCTCACGCGCCGCGACGTAGATCATTTCCTTTGTGATAACGCCGGCGCGGGCAAACTCGAACTGCGTGATCGGCTTGCCGTCGAGACCGCGCAACGGCCGTGACGTGTTGGGAAACGGCTGCAGCGCCGAGGCCTTGACGTTGCCGTTGTCGATCGGCGCGATCGGCCGGCCCTGATATTCCTCGACGCCGCCGCGCTCGATCACCCAGTTGCGGCGCGTGCGGGCCAGACCCTTGCGCACATCGATGGTGACCGAGGAATCGCTGTAGGGACCGGTGGTGTCGTAAACGCGCACCGGCGGTTCGAGCGCGCTCGACAGCGTGATCTCGCGCAGCGGCACCTTTATGTCGGGCGCGGCTTCTGGCGAGACGTAGACCTTATGCGACGAGGGCAGCGGTCCGGTGGTGACTTTCGGATCGAGGGGGGCGGAAACGATGTTGTCCATGATGGATCTCCCGTTAAAGCGACAGACGGAGATCCGGTGTGGTGACGTGCAAAGGAGGCATCCTGTCCCTTCGCCGGCATGACCCGGATCAGGTTCAAAGGGTCACCGCGTTGCCTTCTGTCGGTTCGACAGATGCCGGCGGTATCTCAGCCCCGTAGCGGGACCCCCCTTGGACTGCCCGGACACTAGCCCCTAGGAGGCAGCGAGGGAACCCTTGCAGGCAGCCTGCGTTGTGCAGAGTGGATTTACAGTGAGGGTGAAATGGCCGAAGGCAATTCGAACGGCAATGGCGGCATGCTCTACTTCATCGTCGGCGCGCTCTGCGTCGTGGTCGCCATCGGCGGATTCCTGATGTTCAACGGCAACCTTGGCCCGCAACAGGCCAAGACCGTGGACATCAAGGTCGAAGTGCCGCAGCTCAACAAGAAGTAGGGCGCATATGAAAGCGTTAGGGATAGCGGTCACCGCAGCTACAGTCGCCGTCCTGCTGGGTCCTGCCCCGGCCTCCCTGGCGCAAACCCCCGTCTATCCGCCGGAAGGCTACAGTCCTTTGCTGTTCGATTCGGCTGACACGAAATATGTGTTCCGGCTGAACGGCAGTCCGTGGATCTGCCGCGGCGATACGTTCTGCAAGCCGGTGAAAATCGACGGCGCGGTCGACAAGGACGTGGTCCAGGCCAAAATCGAATCACTCGGCTCTGTCGGGCCACGCTATCTGCTGTCCTACGCGCAGGCGAACTTCGAGAAGGGCAAGGAGGTCGTCCTGTCCTGCGTCGAGGAACGTTGCACCAAGCTCGACGCCATCACCGGCGACGCCAGCTCTCTCGGCACTTTCCAGGTGAAACAAGGCGACCGCACGACAGCGCGTGTCGCGCTGCTGCGCAAGATGGACGCCCGCAACGGCCGCGCCCAGCTCCTGTGGTGCACCGAGAGCGATTGCGCCGAACTGCCCCTGACCCGCGATACCGATACTTACCTCGCTCTGATGGGTTCCGGCCGTAACGACGGTCACGCGGCCGTATGGCTGCGCGACAAGTCCGGCACCGTCCTGTCCTGCGCCCAACCCGAGGAAGGCGTTAGCGATCAGCTTGTTTGCGAGAAGACCAGGATCGTCATGGCTGATTTTCCCGCTGTGGCCACTGCACCCACGCCGCCGCCGGTCGCCGCGCCCCCCGCCGCGCCCTTGATCTCCGATGCCGATCGCAACGCGCTCTCGGCCTCGATCGACCGTGCGATCATGGCTGGCGACTTCGCCAGCGCCGACCGGCTGCTGGCCGATGCGACGCGCCGCTATGCCGGCAATGCCGCCTGGCCCGCGCTGCAGCAGAAGCTGACCAAGGCCCGCGCCGATCGGGAAACGCAATTGCGCCAGACCGAGGCGCGTCGGCTGATCGTCGAGGCCAGGCGCTTCGCCGAGGTCGGCGACTTCATCCATTCCGAGCAGATGCTGCAGGAGGCCGACAAGCAGTTGCCCGGCTTCGCCGAGACGGCGCAGGCGCGTGCCCAGATCGCCTCGATGCGTACCGAGCGCGGCCAGCGCTATCGCGAACGCTATCAATACTACGCAGCAATCGATCAGGCCTTCACCACCGAGCACTTGTGGGAGGCCGAGCGCCTGCTGGCCGATTACGCCCAGCGGTTCAACCAGGACGACGAATATCGCGCACGCGCGGCGCGTTTGGCGCAGATGCGCAATGCCGGGCCGTACCAAGCCCGCGTCAACGAGGCCCGTGCCGATATCGCCAAAGCCAGACAGGCGATGGACCGCGGCGATTTTGTCGAGGCTGAACGAGCCCTGGCACTAGCCGAGCGCGCGGCGCCGGGATTTCCCGAAACCGCCCAGGCGCGCGCCGACCTTAGCCGCCGCCGCATCGCAGCCGAGAAGCAGCAGGACGACCTGCGCCTGTTCCTCGCCGTCATCGATGCCGCCTTCCAGCGCAAGCAATATGACGATGCCGACCGCGCCATCGACGAAGGCCGCCGCCGCTACGGCTCCTATGCCGGCTGGTCGGATCTGCAGAACCGCAGCGCCAGCGCGCGCCGCGGCGACGACCGCCAGGCCAACGAGCTGCGCAGCCAGAACGCGCGGACGCTCGATCTGGTGGCCACTGCGCGGCGCGCCACGACACAGGGCGACTTCGCCGCCGCCGACAAGGCGCTCACGGAAGCGCAGGGCATTTCGGCGAACATGCCGGAGGTAGCCATCGCCCGTGCCGAACTGGAACGTGCAAAGTCCGACCGCGCCCGCCAGGACGCCGAGATCCGTGCCGTCGCGGCCTCAGTCGACGCGGCGATCGCACGCAAGCAATACGCCGATGCCGAGCGCCTGATCGCCGACGGCAGGAAGCGTTACCCGTCCTATGCCGGCTGGGCCGATCTTTCGCGCCGCCTTGCCGAGGCGCGCCAGGCGACACCCGGCCAGGCGGGCAATGCGCCGATGCCTGCCCAACCCGCTTCCACGCCGCCCAATCGTCCGGCCGCCAACACACCACCCGCGGCAGCACCGCCGGTGACCGCGCCCACGCCTCCCCAGGCGGCAACGCCGCCCGCCGCCCCGTCGGCCTTGACCCAGCTGATCGTAGCCGCGCGCGACGCGCTCAAGCGCTCCGACCTGATGGAAGCCGAGAAGGCTGTGTTGGAAGCCGAGAAAATCGATCCCAAGGCGGCCGCGGTCATCGAGGTGCGCGCCGAGCTGAAAGCTGCTCAGTCCAAGCCGCGCGAACGGCCCCCTGTCGCGCCGTCCACTTCGCCGCCACCGCCGCCCCGGCCGTAAGCTCTCCACGGCAGCGTTAAATCCAACCGCCCGGCTAGACCACGCCCTCTTGGCGCATCTCGGCGATCTCGGCGAGGGAGTAGCCGGCCTCGCCCAGCACCTGGTCGCTGTGCTGTCCCAGGGTTGCCGGGGCGCGCTCAACCGAGCCACCGCCATGTTCGAGGCGGAAGCCCGAACCCACCAGCCTGATCGGTCCATGCTCGGTGTCGACCGACTGCAGGATGGCGCGGTGTTGGAAGAGATCGAGCTGCGCCGTCTCAGGGATACTGTGGACGCGACCGGCCGGTATGTCGGATTTGCCGAAGCGTTCGATCCAGGTCGCCGAGGTCTCCGTCTTCATGGCCGCCTCGACGATGGCCTTCAGCGCCACGTTGTTGGCGATGCGTGTCGGCCAATCGGAAAAGCGCGGATCGGCCAGCGTGTCCTCGCGCCCCAGCACCTTCATCAGGCGCTTGTATTGCGGATCGGTCATGACGGCGAGCACGACCCAGCCGTCCTTCGTTTTGAAAAGATCGCCTGTCGGCTTGCGCGTGACCGAAAGATTGGCCGCCTGCGCATGCACGCGGCCGGTAATCAGATGCTCGGTGAACTGCTGGGCCATGTAGCCCATCACAGCATCGATCATGGCAACGTCGACGAGCTGGCCCTTGCCTGTGTGCGTGCGCTGGTAGAGTGCCGAGGCGACGCCGAAGGCCGCCGTCGCGCCCGACATGACATCGGCCCCGGCAAAGCCCACGCGCGTGGGTCCGTTGTTCGCGAAGCCGGTAATCGACATAAGGCCCGACATCGCCTGGATCATGCCATCGAAGGCCGCCGTCTTGGCCTGCGGTCCGACCTGGCCGAAGCCCGAGACGGCACAGTAAATCAGTTTCGGATTGACCGTCTTGAGCACCTCATAGCCGATGCCGAGACTGTCCATGACGCCGGGTCGAAAATTCTCGATGACGACATCGGCCTTGGCGACCATGCGCTTGACGGCCTCGATCGCCTTGGGCTTCTTCAGGTCGAGCGTAATCGAGCGCTTGCCGGCATTGACGGCGATCCACGGTGCTGCGAGTCCGCGCTTCTCCCAGTCGTTGGCGCGACTGCCGTAGCGCATGTCGTCGCCATCGCGCGATTCGATCTTCACGACATCGGCGCCAAGCAGGGCGAGCTGATAAGAGGCGTAAGGTCCGGCGAGCACGCGCGTGAAGTCGACGATCTTCACGCCAGCAAAAGGCTTACTCATTCACGCCACGCCCGCCTGCTTGCGTTGTGTCAATGCCACCTGCTTCACCTTGTCGAACTCGGCGCGGCGCTTGGCGACTTCCTCGGCTGGCATGCGCGCCAGATTGTTGTAGTCCTGCTTCCAGTCGCCATCTTCGTTCCAGCGCAGCGGCGACTGCACCGTGGTGCGCGGACCGATGGCGCTTTCCAGCACCTTCAACGCGAGATCGAGCGTGAAGGCCTGGGTGTCGGTCTCGTGCGGCTTGCCCGCCGAGTTGCCCAGCGGGAAGTCGCTGAACAGGAAGCGCGGCACGCCGGCCCATTCGACGATATCCTTCGCCGCACCCATGACGACCGTCGGGATGCCGTTCCGTTCGAGGTAGCGTGCGACCAGACTCACGGTCTGGTGACAGACGGGTCACGTAGGGACAAGGAGCGCTGCATCGACCTGGTCCTGCCGGCAGCGCGCCAGGATTTCCGGCGCGTCGGTTTCCAGAGTGACGCGCTGGCTGCGGTTGGTCGGCGCGCCGTGAAAGCGCGGCGCCAGCGTGAAGCGCCCTTCAGCCGCGAACTTGCGCATCGCCGGCAGCGGGAACCAGGTGTTGGCGTCCTTGGCCGTGGTGTGCTTGCGGTCGTAGCCGATGTGGCTGATGCGGGTGTCGTGGTCGGACAACGTGTCACCCGAGAATACCGTGTAGAACTTGGCGACGGCGTTGTAGAGCGCGCCGGGACCCTGGTCACCCTTGTCGGGCTGATAGGGCGCGGCTGTCGTGATCAGCGCCAGCGTGCTGTCCTTCAGCGGCTTCTTCAGCGGCTGAAAGGGTGAATCTACATAATGGGCCCAGCGGTAGGGATTGTCGTATCCCAGCGCGATGTAATAGTCGCGGGTGCGCCGCATGTAGTCGAGCGGCGCATCGAATTCGGGTGCGAAATTCATCGTGTCGGTCATGGCCAAAACCTGCGACTGCCGAAGAGCGAAGTCAAACCGCTAGAAGCCCAGAATCCGCAGGTCGGGCCGGCCTTTTCGCACGAGTGGACACGGATCAAGCCCGGCCAGGCGGCGCCGTTTCGGGAAAATCCGGAATTTGGACTTCGAGCATGCGGACGAGTGGGTCTCCGACGGCCAGCGTGCCCCAGTACTCGTCGAAGTCGCGGGCCGGCAGGGCGGATGACAAGCAGGCTCCGTGCTTTTAGGTTCGCGGCCAACAGGGAGGAAACAATGAAAAAATTCAGCCGCCGCGCCGCATTGGGCGCAGGCCTTGGCATGACTCTGGGTGCACCTGCCTCGGCGCAAGCAGCCTGGCCCACCAAGCCGATCCGCTTCCTTGTGCCCTATCCCGTGGGCGGCATCGTCGACATCGTGGCGCGGGCCGTGGCCGATGCGATGCAGGGCGAACTCAGCCAGCCGATCGTCGTCGATCCGCGTCCCGGCGGAAACAGCACGCTCGCCACCTCGTTGGTCGCGCAAGCACCAGCCGACGGTTACACTTGGGTGATCGCCACCTTGAGCCATGTCGTGGCGCCGCATCTGCAGACCGTGCCCTACGATGCGCTGGCCGATTTCCAGGGGGTCGCCCTGGTCGCCGTCGCCACTTCGGTAGCCACCGTCAATGCCGGCCTGCCGGTGAAAACCCTCAAGGAACTTGTCGAATACGGCCGCGCCAATCCGGGCAAGCTCAACTACCTCAACCCCGGCAACGGCTCGTCGATTCATCTAGCCGCCGAACTGCTGAAAAACCATTCGAAGTTCGACATGACTTCGGTGCCCTATCGCGGCATCCCGCCGGGCATGACCGACCTGCTCGAAGGCCGCCTGCAGGTCGGCCTCTTGCCTGGGCCGCTCGCCCTGCCGCATGTAAAATCGGGCAAGCTGCGGGCCCTGGCCTTCATTGCCGACCAGCGCAGCAAGGCCCTGCCCGAGGTGCCGACCTTCGCCGAGGTGGGTTTTGGCGAGGCCCAAGTCCAGAGTTGGTACACCATCGCCGTGCGGTCGGGCACGCCACCGGAGATCGTCGGGAAAATCCACGCTGCGGCCATGAAGGCCATCGCCAGTCCCGAGACGCGCGAGCGGCTCGACAGGGCTTCCTGCGATGTGCCTTCGTCCCGCCCGCCGGCGGCAGTCCAGGCGCTTTATGCCGCCGACTACGCCCGCTACGGCAAATTGGTGAAGGAGGCCGGCATAAAAAGCGACGGCTGACGCGACCGTTACCGCTGCCACCGTGGCGCCGTTTTCTGCCCCACTATATATGAAGTGAAGCAGGCCATCGGGAGTGGACGGCAATGATCATCAGACGGCGTAGCGTAATGGCCGGCGGCGCGGCCGCATGGATCGGCGCCCCGGCCATTCTGCGCGCCCAACCCAAGCTTATCGTCAGCCATGGCATGGCCATGCACGGCCAGCCGAAATACGCGTCGGACGCCAGCACGCCCGACTATGTCAATGCCAATGCCCCCAAGGGCGGCACGGCGCGCTTTGGCGTCCAGAACACCTTCGATTCGCTGCACCCTTTCATCCTGAAGGGCCTGCCCGCCGCCGGCATCGGCGCTCTGTGGGAGACGCTCGGCTGGCAGTCGCGCGACGAGGCCTTCACCGTCTATTGCATGGTGGCCGAGACGCTGGAGTATCCCGAGGACCGCTCCTCGGTCGCCTTCAACCTGCGCCCGCAGGCCAAGTGGCACGACGGCAGTCCGATCACCGTCGAGGACGTGATCTGGAGCTTCGAGACGCTGAAGGCCAAGGGCCCGCCGATGTACGCCTCCTACTACGTCGATGTGGCGAAAGTGGAGAAGACCGGCGACCGCAAGGTGCTCTTCACTTTCCGCGACACGACCAATCACGAGCTGCCGCTGATCCTCGGCCAATTGCCGATCCTGCCGTCGAAGTGGTGGGCGACGCGCGACTTCGAGAAGGTCTCGCTCGAACCGGCGATGGGCAGCAGCTCCTACAAGGTCGATGCCGTCGATGTCGGCCGTTCGATCTCCTATCGCCGCGTGCCGGACTGGTGGGCCAAGGATCTCTGGATGAACCGGGGCCGCAACAACTTCGACGTCATGCGCTACGAATATTACCGCGACGGCGAGGTGCTGTTTGAAGCCTTCAAGGCCGGCGAATTCGACGTCCGGCGCGAGAATTCGGCGCGCAACTGGGTGACACGCTACGACGTGCCCGCCGTCAAGGACGGCCGCATCAAGCGCGACGAGATCGCCCACGAGATGCCGCGACCGATGCAGGGCTTCGTCTTCAATCTGCGGCGCGAGTTGTTCAAGGACCGGCGCGTGCGCGAGGCGATCTGCCTGATGTACGACTTCGAGTGGCAGAACAAGAACCTGAGCTACGGCTTCTATCAGCGCACGCGGTCGTTCTTCGGCAATTCGGAACTGGAGGCCAAGGGCCTGCCCTCGCCGGAGGAGCTCAAAATCCTCGAGCCGCTGCGCGGCAAGATTCCCGACGAGGTGTTCACGGCGGAATACAATCCGCCGATGACCGACGGCTCGGGCAATGTGCGCGAGCAGGCGCGCAAGGCCATCGCGCTCCTGAAGCGGGCCGGTTGGGAGATCAAGGACGGCAAGATGGCCGACAAGGCCGGCAAGAAATTCACCTTCGAGATGCTGTTGAGCGACGCTGCCTTCGAGCGCATTTCGCTGCCCTTCAAGCAGAACCTCGAACGCATTGGCATCGACATGAGCGTGCGCACGGTCGACACCTCGCAGTATCGCCGCCGCACCGACAGCTACGACTACGACACGATCGTCGACCTGTGGGGCCAGGCACTGTCGCCGGGCAACGAGCAACGCGAGTTCTGGGGCTCGGCCGTCGCCGACAAGGCCGGCGGCCGCAACAGCATCGGCATCAAGGATGCCGCCATCGACCAGATCGTCGAACTGATCGTCTCCGCGCCCGACCGTGAGTCGCTGGTGACGCGCACGCGCTGCCTAGACCGCGTGCTGCAGTGGCACCAGTACGTCATCCCGCATTTCCGCTCCGGCAAGGAGCTGGTGGCCTACTGGAACAAGTTCACCCGGCCCGACAAGGTTGCCAAATACTCTCCCATCGCCTTCGACACCTGGTGGTACGACGAAGCCAAGGACCGCGCGTTGCAGGAGAAGAAGTGAGCGGCGCCAGCTAGATGCTCGCCTATATCCTGCGCCGTTTGATTCTCGTGGTGCCGACGCTGTTCGGCATCATGGTGCTCAACTTCTTCATCGTGCAGGCCGCTCCCGGCGGGCCGGTCGAGCAGTTGATTGCACGTCTCGAAGGCACCGCGGTGGGCGCCACCGAACGCTTCTCGGGCAGCTCCTCCGGCGGCGAGATGATGCAGCAACCGGCCAGCGACAGTGCCGGTGGCGGCGGCGCCTATCGCGGCGCGCGTGGCCTGCCCAAGGAGCTGATCGAGCGCATCGAGAAGATGTACGGCTTCGACAAGCCGATCCACGAACGCTTCTTCCTGATGATGAAGAACTTCGTGGTCTTCGACTTCGGCGACAGCTTCTTCCGAAATCGCCGGGTCGTCGATCTGGTGATCGACAAGATCCCCGTGTCGCTCTCGCTCGGTCTGTGGACCACGTTGCTGATCTACATGGTGTCGATCCCGCTCGGCATCGCCAAGGCGCGACGCGACGGCAGCCAGATGGATATCACCAGTACGTCGGTGCTGATCTTCCTGCATGCCATCCCGGGCTTCCTCTTCGCCCTCCTGCTGATCGTCGTCTTCGCCGGCGGCAGTTACTTCAAGTGGTTTCCCTTGCGCGGCCTGGTTTCCGACGACTGGAGCACGATGGGCGCGGTGCACAAGGCCCTCGACTATTTCTGGCACATGGCACTGCCGATCGTGGCCATGACCATCGGCGGGTTCACCAGCCTCACCTTCCTCACCAAGAACTCCTTCCTCGAGGAAATCGGCAAGCAATATGCGCTGACCGCCCGCGCCAAGGGCCTGACCGAGAGCCGCGTGCTTTATGGCCATGTCTTCCGCAACGCCATGATGATCGTGATTGCCGGCATTCCGGCCAGTTTCATCGGCATTCTTTTCGCCGGCTCTCTGATCATCGAAGTGATCTTCTCGCTCGACGGCATCGGCCTGCTGGCCTTCGAATCGGCGCTCAACCGCGACTATCCGGTGGTCTTCGGCACGCTCTACTTCTTCGGCCTGATCGGCCTCGTCATGGGGATCGTGGGCGACCTGATGTACACGGTGGTCGATCCGCGCGTCGATTTCGAGACGCGCGGCTGATGACCCCGATCAACCGCCGCCGGCTGCAGGCCTTCCGCGCGAGCAAGCGCGGCATGATCTCGCTGCTGCTGTTCACCGCGATGTTCGCGATCTCGCTTTTCGCCGAGCTGCTGGCCAACGACCGGCCGATCCTGATCCGCTACGACGGCGCCTTTTACACGCCGGTCTTCAAGGACTATCCGGAGACGACCTTCGGCGGCGACCTGCCGACCACGGCGATCTACAGCGACAAGGAACTGGTGCAGCTTATCGACGAAAATGGCTGGATGCTCTGGCCGCTGGTGCCCTACCGCTACAACACCATTCTCAAGGGCGAGGGCCGCAATGCGCTGTTGCCGCCATCGTCCAAGCACTGGCTTGGCACCGACGATCTGGGGCGCGATGTGCTGGCCCGCCTGCTCTACGGCTTTCGCATCTCCGTGCTGTTCGGCCTGATCCTCACCGTGCTGAGTTCGATCGTCGGCGTCGCGGCAGGCGCCGTGCAGGGCTATTTCGGCGGCTGGATCGATCTCGTCTTCCAGCGCTTTCTCGAAGTCTGGTCGAGCATGCCGACGCTGTACCTGCTGATCATCCTCGCGAGCTTCATCCAGCCCGGCTTCTGGATCCTGCTGGGATTGATGCTGCTGTTCAGCTGGATGGCGCTGGTCGGACTGGTGCGAGCGGAATTCCTGCGCGGCCGCAACTTCGACTATGTTCGCGCGGCACGGGCGCTCGGCATGCCCGACTTCCGCATCATGTTCCGACACATCCTGCCCAATGCCATGACCACCAGCCTCACTTTCCTGCCCTTCATTCTGGCCGGGTCCGTCACGACGTTGACGGCGCTGGATTTCCTGGGCTTCGGCCTGCCGCCGGGCTCGCCGTCGCTGGGTGAGCTGGTGCTGCAGGGCAAGAACAACCTCAACGCGCCGTGGCTGGCCTTCACTGCCTTCGCTATCATCGCGCTCATGCTTTCCCTGCTGGTCTTCTTCGGCGAGGCGGTGCGTGACGCGCTCAATCCGCGCAAGGTCAAGATATGACTGAACCCGCTCTCCTCGAAGTCCGCGATCTCGGCGTGACCTTCGGCACCGGCGCCAATGCCGTGGTCGCGGTCAAAGGTGCGAGCTTCGACATCAAGCGCGGCGAAACGCTGGCGGTGGTGGGCGAATCGGGATCCGGCAAGTCGGTGACGGCGCTGTCGGTCCTGCAGCTCCTGCCCTACCCCATCGCGCACCATCCCACCGGCAGCATCCGTTTCCAGGGCCGCGAGATGGTGGGCGCGCCCGCCGGCGAGTTGTTGAAGGTGCGCGGCAACCGCGTGTCGATGATCTTCCAGGAGCCGATGACCTCGCTCAACCCGCTGCACACGATCGAGCGGCAGGTCAACGAGGTGCTGTTCCTGCACAAGGGCCTGAACCGCGAGGCCGCGCGACGGCGCACGCTGGAGCTTCTGCAACAGGTCGGCATTCCCGATGCCGCCAACCGGCTCGATGCCTATCCCCACCAGCTCTCGGGCGGCCAGCGCCAGCGCGTCATGATCGCCATGGCCCTGGCCAACGAGCCCGACCTGCTGATCGCCGACGAGCCGACGACGGCGCTCGACGTCACCATCCAAGCGCAGATCCTGAAGCTGCTCAAGACCCTGCAGGCGCGCTATGGCATGGCGCTGCTCTTCATCACCCACGACCTCGGCATCGTCCGCAAGATGGCCGACCGTGTCTGCGTCATGACCAAGGGCGAAATCGTCGAGCAGGGTCCGGTGACGCAGGTCTTCGACCATCCGCAGCATGCCTATACGCAGCATCTGCTGTCGGCCGAGCCCAAGGGCCAGCCGGCGCCGCGCGATGCCAAAGCACCGGTGATCGTCCAGATCGACGACATGAAGGTGCATTTCCCGATCAAGCGTGGCGTGTTGCGCCGCACCGTCGGCTACGTGAAAGCCGTCGACGGCGTCAGCATCTTGCTGCGCGAAGGCCATACCATCGGCCTCGTCGGCGAATCCGGATCGGGCAAGACGACCCTGGGGCTGGCGTTGCTGCGGCTGGAAAAGAGCCAGGGCGGCATCCACTTCGACCAGCACGATCTGCAGGCGCTGAGCCAACGCGAGCTGCGGCCGCTGCGCCGGCAGATGCAGGTCGTCTTCCAGGACCCCTTCAGCTCGCTCAGCCCGCGCATGTCGGTGAGCCAGATCGTCGGCGAGGGCCTCGAAGTCCACAAGATCGGCACGGAAGCCGAGCGGGTGCAGATGATCGACCAGGCGCTGACCGAGGTCGGCCTCGACCCCTCGGCACGCGAGCGCTACCCACATGAGTTCTCCGGCGGCCAGCGCCAGCGCATCGCCATCGCCCGCGCGCTGGTGCTGAAACCGCGCTTCATGGTGCTCGACGAGCCAACCTCGGCCCTCGACATGAGCGTGCAGGCCCAGATCGTCGACCTGCTGCGCGACCTGCAGGCGCGCCACCGCCTGGCCTATCTCTTTATCAGCCACGACCTGCGCGTCGTGCGCGCCCTGGCCGACGAAGTGGTGGTGCTGCGCCACGGCAAGGTGGTCGAGCGCGGCCCCGCGCAGCAGATCTTCGAGGCGCCGCAGACGCCGTATACCAAGGCCCTGATCGCCGCCGCCTTCAACCTGGAACCCATCGGCGCCGCCGCCTAGCATGGGCTTTGCTTGCCCCGATGACGGGGACGACGAAGATGGCTACAAGCGTCCCGCTTCGATCGACAGAACGGGGGGTTCATGGCCGGCGCCATCGCTTACATCAGTCGCGACACTGACGGCGTTCAGTGGCGCTCGGTCCTTGAAGCCGGGCTCGGCCCGATCGATTTCCGCATCATGCAGGACTTGGGCAACAAAGCCGATGTCGAGGTCGCGCTGGCCTGGAAGCCGCAGCCTGGCGAGCTCGCCTCTTTTCCCAACCTCAAAATGATCGTGTCGCTGGGCATGGGCGTCGACCATCTACTGGCCGGCGGCGACCGCGTACCGGCGGGCGTGCCGATCACCCGCATCATGGATGACGGGCTGGTCGGCCAGATGACCGAATACGCGCTTTATTGGGCGCTGCGGCATCATCGCGACATCGACAAATATACCGCCAGCCAGAGGGCCTCGACCTGGAAGGTCGAGACGTTCGTCGACACCATCCACCGCCGCATCGGTATTTCGGGCCTCGGCGTCATCGGCAAGAATACCGCCAACCGTTTCGCTGCCCTGGGATTCCCCACCGCCGGCTGGAGCCGCTCGTCCAAGACGCTTCCGGGTGTCGAAACCTTTCACGGAACGAACGGCCTGCAGAAATTCCTCGCGCGTACCGACATCCTGGTCAATGTCCTGCCGCTGACGCGCGAAACACATGGCCTGCTCGATGCAAAATTCTTCGCGGCCCTTCCCAAAGGCGCCTATGTCATCAACATGGGGCGCGGCGGACATGTCGTCGATGCCGACCTGCTTGCCGCCCTCGATTCGGGGCACCTCTCCGGCGCCGCGCTCGATGTCTTCAACGAAGAGCCGTTGCCGACCGGCCACCCATATTGGGCCCACCCAAAGGTCTATGTGACGCCGCATATCGCCGGGGCAACCAACCCGCGCACGGCCTCGCCCGGTGTGATAGAAAATATCAAGCGGCTGCGGGCCGGTCAGCCCTTGATCAACACGATCGATCCGCAGTTCGGGTACTGATTCGCGGATGCCGGTTTGATGTCGTCTATTTTCGCATGTCGCTAGTCATTGTCGTAGGCGGCCTCGAGCCGATGCGCGACGGCATTGGCGATCATTCGCGCCGCCTTGCCGCCGCCCTGACCCGGCGCGGCATTCCCACTTCCCTGCTGGCGCTGGCCGACCAGACGCTGGCGGACGATTCGCAGCGCGGCCGGCAGAGCGACGAGGGCACCGACGTCGAGACGCTGCGGCTGGCAACGCGGATTCCCTTCGCCGAACGCGCAGCACTTGGCCGCGGCTTCATCCAGGAAGTCGGCGGCAAGCACGTCATTTTCGCCTTCTCGCCCTATCAGTTCGACCTGCGCGGCGTGGTCTCGCGCGCCCTCGTCGAGCTGCCGGAAATGATCCAGGGCCTGACCTGCTCGATCCTGTTCCACGAGACCTGGATCGGCGAGGAAGACATCGACGGCTTGTGGACGCGGCTGGTCGGCTTCACCCAGCGCCGGCTGGTGCAGATGCTGGCGCACGACCTGAAGCCGGTGAAGCTCTATTCGACCAATCCGGTCTATCGCCACATGCTGGCCGCCTACGACATCCGCACAGAAGTCGTGCC
>JBBRFD010000011.1:0-47917 GCA_038224985.1 Reyranellales bacterium | reverse complement strand
AGCGTTACCGAAATCTACGGATCATCTGGCAAGTCTATTGAGGACGCGATCGCAACGGCAGTGACAACGGCCGGAAACACGCTCAGGAACATCGAGTGGTTCGAGGTTTCGGAGATTCGCGGCCATGTCGAGAACAACAAGATTGCCCACTTCCAGGTCGGCCTGAAGCTCGGCTTTCGCTACGAGCGCTAAAGCCGCGAGCGCCAAAGCCGGCAATCGATTGCGATCGTTTCAGGGTCGTCGGGTTTGAGGAAAGTCCACTGCCGCCCCGGCAAAATCACTACAAGACTGCCACAGTTTGATCTTGGTGTGGAACCCCACCGACTGGCATCTATCGAATGGCATCTAAAGGGAATTTATGACCTGCCTGTCTCGACCGCCCGAACTGCGAACACGCATCGCGGCGTCGGCGATCGGCGCCGGCTTGGCGGCCTTCGTGATGGCGTACACGATCGTCCAGGGCGCGGGCGCAGAGACTTCTGGCCAGCAGGCAATGATACCGCCTCACGTCGTGCTTGAACCGATACGGACCGACACGAATATCATTGGCATCGTGATCGCCTGCGAGCATTCGGGGCAGGTCCCCGTCCTCCAGCTTCAGGTCTATTCCCGCGACGGTGAACGCCTGCTGCCCGATCGTCGCGCCGGCGCCGCGCCGAAGGCCGAACCCGGCGCTTCCATCGTCCTGGATGACCGCCCCTTCCGTTCAAATCTGTTGTTCGCCGACCGCTATGCCGTCGTCGACGATCGCACGGGCCCGGTCGCGGGTCTCTCGGACGAACTGGTCGCTGCGTTGCTGCAGGCCAGGACCATGGTCCTGCAATTCGATCTCCTGGAGGAGGAGGCGGGGAGGCCGCCGCGCTTCGACAGCGAGACCACGATCCACCTCGACGTTACCGAACGTGCCGCGATCCGCAGGGTCGCGCACTGCGTCGATCCCCGGGTCTCGGCATGAGGGTGGCTTCGGCGTGACAGGTCGGCGCAAGGACCTCCGAGCGTGAGCGCGCCGCTCGAGAGTTGTGGCCTAGATCGGCGACTGCCAGACTGCGGCCCTTGTCGACCTAGACGGATCGGTGGACTGGCTGGCTGGCCGCGCTTCGAATTAAAATCGCGTCCAACTGGATGCGATTTTACACCTGTGCAGGAAATCCCATGGACCGTGCATTAAACCGGCGTCAGATGCTCCTTGGCGCAAGCGTTGCGAGTGGCGGATTGGCTCTATCGGCATACTTTCCGGCATGGGCCCAACCGGTTTCAGCAGGAATTGCGGGTCCTCTTGCGGCACTTAGCGGTCCGGAAATCGCACTCCGCATAGCGCGACAGACGATGTTGATCGATGGACGAACGAGCCAGGCAATCGGAATTAACGGGACGATCCCCGCTCCGCTACTCCGACTGCGTGAAGGGCAGAATGTTCGCCTTCAGGTGACCAACGATCTAGGCGAAGATAGCTCGATCCATTGGCATGGATTGCTGGTTCCTGCCGCAATGGACGGCGTGCCCGGCATCTCTTTTCCCGGCATCAAGGCTCGATCAACCTTCGTCTACGAATTTCAGGTCAAGCAGGCAGGAACATACTGGTACCATAGCCACTCGGGCCTTCAGGAGCAGCTCGGGCACTACGGCCCGATCGTGATCGACCCAGCAGGTACGGATCCAGTGCACGCCGATCGCGAGCATGTCGTCGTGTTGTCAGATCATAGCCAGATGGCTCCCGATGCCATCTTCCGCAAGCTCAAGCAGCAACCAGGATACTTCAACTACCAAAAGCAAACTCTAGGAGGCCTGATCGCAGGCAAGGACCAATCGCTCGGGCAGCGTGTCGAGTGGGCGAACATGCGCATGGATCCCACCGACATCGCGGACGTGACAGGCGCCACCTATACCTATCTTGTCAACGGGCACGGTCCTCACGACAACTGGACTGCCCTCTATGCGCCAGGCCAGCGCGTCCGCCTCCGAATTATAAACGCGTCGGCGATGACAACCTTCGACGTCCGAATTCCCGGCTTGCCTCTTACGATCGTACAGGCCGACGGCCAAAACGTTCGGCCAACGACCGTTGACGAGTTCCAGATCGGCGTTGCTGAAACCTACGACGTTATCGTGGTTCCACTCGACAATCGGGCATACACGATTGTTGGCGAGAGCATTGATCGTTCTGGGATGGCTCGCGCCACGTTGGCGCCGCGCGCCGGCATGGCAGCCGATGTGCCCCCCCTGCGCTCACGACCGCTGGCAACCATGACCGACATGGGAATGGATATGTCTGGAATGCAAGCGATGAAGGGCATGGATCATGCCGGTATGAACCACGCCGAGATGAGCATGAATATGCGGGACCCCAAGAACGCACCCAGCGTTGTGATGACACCCGGTGTGCAGACCATTTCGCCGATGCCCAAGGATCGCACAGGTGACCCTGGCCAAGGTCTGAACGACGTAGGTCATCGGGTGCTGAGCTATCGAGATCTCATTGCTTTCGATCGCAATCCTGACGTTCGCGCACCATCGCGATCGATCGACGTCCATCTGACCGGCAACATGGAGCGGTTCATGTGGTCATTCGATGGGGTGAAGATGTCCGACATGATGCAGCCGATCCCATTTCGCCAGGGCGAGCGCGTCCGAGTCAATCTCATCAACGATACGATGATGGGGCATCCCATCCATCTGCATGGGCATTTTTTCGAGTTGGTGACAGGTCGAGGCGATCATGCGCCGAGAAAACACACCGTAATCGTTCAGCCTGGGGGCAAGGTGACATTCGATTTGACAGCGGACGCCGTCGGCGATTGGGCCTTCCACTGTCACCTGCTCTATCACATGCATGCCGGTATGATGCGCGTCGTGAGTGTCCGCCCTGTGGGAGCTGGACAATGAGACGCGGCGTATCCGGCTTCTGCGCGCTCCTGGCATTACTATCGTCGGAGGCGGCGTATTCCCAATCCACGCCACCGATGGACCACAGCACCATGCCCGGTATGGATCACAGCTCGATGCCGGGCATGAAGCACGATTCGATGCCGGGGATGCAGAAGACTACCCTCCCCGCTCAGCCAACGCCCGGCGCTCGGAGCACATCGCCCGCGCCGGAGGCGGGAGCGAGCGGTACAGCACTTCCTGCCGGCACTGCACCCGCTCCGATACCGCCGTTGGATCACTACGCCGACCGGCAGTTCGATAAGGTCGATATGGACCATGCCCGTGCCGCCATGATGCGCGAGCAAGGCGGTCAGCCCTTCTATCTAGTCATGCTCAATTTGGCCGAGCTGCAGTTTTACCAAGGTCAAGTTGGCTATCGTTGGGATGGCGAGGCGTGGTTTGGTGGCGATATCAATCGCTTCACCCTCAAAAGCGAGGGGGGCGGCAGTTTCCGGCAGGGCTTCGACGATGCCGAGGTGCAGGCGCTCTATAGTCGTGCCATCGGGCCATACTTCAATCTCCAGGCTGGCGCCAGACAAGACCTCAGCTCGCCACTGCATCAGACCTATGCCGCACTGGGATTCGAAGGTTTGGCGCCCTATTGGTTTGAGGTCTCCGGCGCGCTCTTTCTATCTACGCGAGGCAATCTGCTTGCGCGCCTTGAGGGTTACTATGATCAAAACATCACCCAGCGCCTCGTTCTCCAGCCAAGGGTCGAACTCAACTTTGCCGCTCAGAACACGCCCGAAGATGGAGTGGGTGCAGGACTCGTCAATGCAGAGCTTGGCTTACGCTTGCGCTATGAAATCACGCGAGAACTGGCGCCATACATCGGCATCTCTTACGACACGAAGGTAGGTCAAACGGCAACATACGCGTCGGAAGTAGGGCGCGCGTCATCTGCGCTGAGTTTTGTTGCAGGCCTACGAGTATGGTTCTAGCGCCGAATGGGAGTAGTCAGTATCGCGTGCGACGCGAAGCCGGTGGCCGATGCCAGGTGTTAGGCTGTGGCCGCGCTGAGCGCCGGATGTTCGTCGACCACATCGTCGAGCTAAAGGATGGGGGCGCGCTGGGGTGCGCCGCTGGAGCGTTCGCATTTGTGGTTGATCTGTCTATCACACCACAACCTCCAAACTGGCGCCGAGCGCGCGACGCGCACGGCACGGAGGCCGGGGGGGGCCTCTGATCCTTGGCACCTTGGGGTTGCACAGCCGACCTGGGGCCCACGCAGAGAATTTTTCCGCCGGCCCAAAACCACAGCTCGAATATTTACCGTCCGCTAATGCCACCAAGAAACGGCCTGTTTTGGGGCCTCGACATGAAGGGCGACAATGACCGCCGGGAAGGCCGAGACGCGCCGCACGGCCGGGAAAGCCGATCCTGTCGCGGTGTCTCGGCCATCCGCCACCGTCGAATGCCGGTGAATGATACTTTTCGCCGCGAATTGATGATTTTCTGACAATGCTCATACTCGTTGGGATCGCTAGAAAGGCAAGCCACGGCTTTCACGGGGTCATTTCTGCCCCAACGCCTTCTCCAACGCCGCATTCTTCTGCATCGACCCATTGGACGAGCCGACCCAGTACGCCACGACGCTCGAAGCCATGCCGGCGAGCGTGCCGAGCAGCAGCGTGACCATGTCGCGCTGGTTGGCGGGGACCTCTTTCTTGACCCCTACCCCGCCTCGGTCTTGCCTCTGAGACCCTGCGACTAGAACGGCAAAGATAAATCCCCATCGCTATCGTCAATTTGCATTATCGCTCCTGCGCTGCCTCCTCCTGACGAGGCACGCGAGGTGGGCAATTCCGGCGCTCGGGGCGATATTGCCTTCTCGATCGGATGGCTCTGAATTGTCTGTTTAACTCACTTCGTCGGAATCCGCAGTCCACGACAGCGTCTTGAAGTGCTACTTCAACTTTCATGTGCAGAGCTTCCATCACTGCCAGATAAGCACTTTTCAGATCCCAGCCGCATGTTTCCGCGACGTACTTGACTACGTCAGCGCCACGAGAACGCGACCTCCATCGCCAATACCAGCGGAACCCTTGCCGATGCCAGCGGAGTACGGTCTTTGGCTGGATGATGCGAGGGCGCTCCGCGCGGACGGAAACAGCCGGCGGAGCCAAACGAAGATTAGTCGGTCGGTCACCGTAAGCTTCGGCTTCGACGGCACCCGCCAGCGCAGCACGTTCCGCTGATGCCGAATCAGGACGATCTCGGCTTCCAGCGCTCGCGATTTGAATGGCGAGACCAAGATGTGGACAAACAGCTTCTGGAAGTCGAGCATCGCGCATCAGCCTGGCCGATCTCGCCCGCTAATCTAGCGCGGATGGGGTTTTCGTCAGGGACAACCGGTGTATGTCCTTTCATTTTCTTTATCTTCCGCAAGTTTTCGGGCTACTACTCGGCGCAGCAACTCAATAACCGTAGGTGTACTGGTCACTCTAACGGCCTTAGCCTCCATCTCATAAATTAGGCCCTCTATAACGTCGTTTATTGCGTCCGGCATCTTCTCACTGAGTGCATCCCGCACTACGCCAATGACGAAGTCCTCGTCCCGGCCGCTTTCGTCGGCAATGGACTTGATAAAATCAGCGCCGACTATCTTCAGCTCCCAATCAATCTCACCGGATGGGATTGCTATTTCTCCAGCTACCTCAAATGTTTGCATTTCAACCTCGCTGTTCGGTTCAGCTTTGCCGCGTTCAACCTGGTGAATAGCCGCCATGCTGCCGTCATCGAAATCGGTGTGTACGACCGCCTCTACTCGGTCGAATCGGATCCAGTTCCCGTTCCGTGCGTACAGGGGGACCAAAACACTGGACGGTGGAATGCTTCCCCCACCATCGATATGAAGCGCCCCATCTGAGTCCAAAGTCGCTGAGCAGCCATATGCGCGGCCATGGCTGATCACGTCTCTCGAACCGACATGCGTCCGGTTATACGAAATTTCGATAGAATCACCCCGGTCCACAGTAACCAGATCGCCAGATCGATATCGCCCATCGGCGCGGGTGACCTCGAACCATTCATCACCACTGGCCGCCCAAAGGAAAAATTCGCCCGGCCGCGCACCATGCTCAGCACGAAGCCATTCAGCCAGCAAGTCCTCGGCCTCTCGAGCCGCCTTCAAATGAAACTCCGCCGGAGTTTCAGAGCCGCGCCATGTGTGATGCTTTTCGTACAAAACTCTTCCATCCTCCGGCAGATGCGGGATTGCGAAATCGTGGCATCTTCCATCGGCGTGGTCTTCTGCTTGGTGTTGGGATCCGCGTTTACCGTTGCTGGGTTCAGGCATGATAGTTTGAATTTCTTTTCGTACATTCGCATCGGAAAGCCGGGCTACGTTGCTTCGGTCGTTCTTCGAGGAATTCATTTCGCTCTCCTACTTCGATGATGGACGTTGTGGCGCAGGCCGTCCTCTTAGTAGGTAGATGAATCGCTCGAGCAGTGAGTTCAACTCTCTGGCGAGAAAAAGTCAGAAGCAGAATGATTTAGCTCTTGCGGTGTCCGGCCGACAGCTCCCGCAACGCGAGCTCACTCACCAGGCAGAGGTCAACATGCTACGCGGCGACTTATGCACCCTTCTGGGGCGAGTTCCTTCGTTCGCTTGGGGGCGCTGATGGATGACGCCGAGGCCGATGTACTGGCCTACATGGGGTTCCCTGCTCAGCATCGTACCTCGCTGCACTGCTCGAACATCTCAACGGCGAGATCAAGCGCCGCAGCGAGGGTCGTCAGAATCTTCTCCAACGAAGACGTAGTGATGCACCTGATCGGTGCCTTGCTGCTCGAACAGAACGACGAATGGGCCGTCTAGCGCCCTCGCTACACGAGTCTGGAAACCATCGGCCCGCTCAGCGATGACCCCATCGTTGGCCTTCCTCCTTCAGCAGTCGGATCGCACAGCCAACGATGCCTGGAAACACCGCTCCTACACCACACTAGGGTCTTCGAAACGGCCACCTCTACAAAGGTATTGTGCAGGTATGGTCCAGATTGCTGACGCAATTCGGCTATCGGGTGCCAGCTTGGGCTTAGTTGGTGCCGTCGTCGAGTGGCTCACTATTGCGGTGGTCAATGCGCACCGTTTGGCGATCAGCGGCTCGCTGCCAGGTGTCGGGCTCGTCGTCCAGACGGGCCGTCACAGGGCGGCCCAGAATGACCTCCTGCTCGCACCTTGAATTGTCGTAGAAGATGATGTCGGCGGCATCGACGGTCGATACAGCTACCAATGGCTTCCGATCTGGGGTGGCGTACCGGTGGGCAAACCAGCACGCCACTTCTCGATCCGCGGACCAAGAAAGCCCGCGCGCCGTTTGCCTAAGAGTGAGTCCACTGGTGCCCCGGAAGACCTTCAATGGCCCGGAAAACGGGTGCTCGACACGTGCTGCTTTCATCATGCGCCGAACAGTTCGTTTGTCAGCTGCAGCCAGCAGATAACCATAGTCGTGCCCCCACACTTGCTGGAACAACTCGCTGTAGGCCGGGTCCGGCATCCCCAATAAGTACGCCGCAAGGACGATATGCCCTCGGTACTTGTTTGGAGCGGCACACGCCAACGAACAAGCCGCCTCGGCGTTCCCGGAGAACGCGGCGGTAAGATGCACCTTGGCATATTCCGGCAAGCACTCTCGCAAATCACTCAGGAGGAACATGCCTCGCATCTGACGGGCCCGGCTCCAAGGCTTAATCCGCCGCTCCGAAGATTCTGGGGGGCGACCTAGCATGCTATTCGCCGTTCTATCCAAGAGGTCCGTCATGTCAGGGTTCCTTCAATTTCGAGCGATTGGGCGGCGCCGATACATTTTGTACCGGGTTGTGTCCATGACCGTGTTGCGCGTGACGGTCGTTCTTAATGCATGAGCAATTCCCGCGCGTTAGCCGATCAGTAGTCGGCCATGAGCAGGATGCCCATCGCGTCACAACCTGCATCGTAGTCGCGAGGTTCGACACAGCTGATACCTGTTCCGCTCGCGGCAGAAGTTCAAGGGAGGTGACAATTTCCTCGCTGGCGACAGGTGCTCCTTCTGGCCTTCCGTATCCAATGGTGTTCCCGGATCGGCACGATTAGTTCGGCCACGGGCCACCAGTCGCTCCTATGCGTTGCCCGAAAGCAACACCAATCCGGGGCCGAATTGACTTGGCCGTAGCCCAGACGTATTCGGCGAACCGCTCGAGTTCCTTCGAGCCGTCGTGCCCCATAGGGGCGAGGGGAGGTCCAATTCCTCCGCGACGGTCACGCGTAGGAGAGAACAATGATTGAAGTCTCAACATCAGTAACTGCGCCCGTTGTTAGCCGGGCAAACAATCGCCGGACGCTCGAAGAGATCGACGCCGACGTAGACAGAAATCTCAAAGCGATGGTCCGTTCCGAGGAGGAAGAGAGAAACCTCTCCTCCAAGATCGTGAGAGCGGGAGTGCTGATGCTGGAAATTCGGCTTAGCGACTCGAATGCATGGGACGCGTTTAAGAGTGCCGATCCGGACGCGAAGAAGATCGCTTGTAAGGGCAAGGACTTGGAGGCCCGGGAGGTGGCCTCGGTCTTATGGCGACGGCATCGCGCGAAATTCCCCAGCCGGGAACGCATCTCGCTTTATGGCAGAGCGATCAGGATTGCCTACAACGCCTACTACAAGACCGGCACGACCAAGCCTGAGGCACTTCTGACCCTCATCACCACTGAGGGCGGTGTCAAAGGATTGATCAAGACTGCCAGGACTGCCAAGACCACCAAAGGCTCCTCGACCAAGCCGAAGCAGATCAGATTGGATCGGCCGTCGATACCGACGCTGGTCTTGGTCCGGCCGGACGGTACCTATGACGGAGTACCTACCGAGATCGCCCGTCCTGTCCTGATCGAGATGGGCGCACTCCAATGAACAGTCGGTTCGCTTTCGAGAGGTGCGAAGCCGAGAGTGCAACCTTGGCAAGCAGCGTCAGGCGTCGGACAATCTCGTGTTACCCGCCAAAATCATCGAAGACTTGCAAACTCGATCTCCGGGGCAGGAGCAGCGCAGCCCAATTGGTGTGGTGCCTCGAGACGGACATACGAGACAATTTCACCGGCCGAGCGAATCTCGGGCAGAGGTAAATCCATGAGCAAGTTTGCACTTCAGACGATCAAGAAGAACATGAAGAACCCCAAAGCATTTATGAAAACGTTACCTGATGGGACCTGGTTGAAGTCGATGATCTGGACGGAGCACCCGGAGGCCGATTTGGCTATTATCATGAGTGAAGATGATCTGCTCGCAGTAGGCACCATTGCTATTTTGGAGGCTTCTGAACCACGATACCTCGGCGCTTGCCACTGGGGGGTCAAGAAGCCGGTCGAAGGCCAATGCGCCGTAGTCGTATATTCGAACGTCCACCGCGAGTTGACCGAATATTTCTTCGGCCTGGTTCGCGCCTATGTTGACGAGGCGAATGAACAGCCCCAGAGCTCGGCGATGCAATAGAGCTAGGACGATGGCGCGCCGATCACGCTCAAGGCTGCGCACACCGCTTACGACACGCTGGGCATCGCGCCCAAGATATCCCAGCGACGGAGAGGCACCGACCCGCCGACACCTGAAGCGCTTGACTTGCGATACGCGGAGGGCGGCCAAACACACCGCAATAGTTCTTCGACGAACTTCTGGCGGCCCGTAGCGGGACGCGTAGTCCAGAGGGTCCAGGCTTCCTTCGCCGTTTCGATTTGGCCCCTTCCATGATGGTCGATACCAAGGTCGTACAGGTCGATGCCAGTCCTGGCGCTTCGCTCAAGGCAATCAGCCATGCCGCAGCGCGCGAAAAAAGGCGTGGATTTCTCCCGCCAGCGCTTCCGGCTGCTCGAGCGCCGCGAAATGCCCGCCCTTCGGCATCACCGTCCAGCGCCTTATGTCAGTGTAGAAGCGCTCCGCAAGGCTGCGCGGCGGCCGCAGCATCTCATGCGGGAATTGGCTGTAGCCGGTCGGCACCGTCACGACATGGCCGTCCGGGATCGGCCAGGGACCGTGCAGCCGCGCGTAGTACGGCCAGAAAGAAGAACCGATGCAGCCGGTGAACCAGTAGAGGGAGATGTTGGCCAGCATCCGCGCCCGCGGCACGGCGCTTTCGATCGCGCCGTCATTGTCGGTCCACGACTGGAACTTCTCCGCGATCCAGGCGGCGAGGCCGGCGGGGCTGTCGGTCAGCCCGAAGGCCAGTGTCTGCGGCTTGGTGCCCTGGATCCACTGGTAGCCGGTCTCCTCCTTCAGCCAGTATTCCATCTTGCCGCGGTAATCCTGCTCTTCCGGCGTCGGGTTATCGAACAGGGAGGCATCGCGCCGCACCGCCAGCATGTTCACATGGATGCCGATCAGCTTCTCCGCATGCAGCGCGCCGAGGCAAGCGGCGGTGAAGCCGCCCCAATCGCCGCCCTGCGCGGCGAAGCGTTGGAAGCCCAACACCTCCGTCATCAGGTCCGCAACGCAGGCAGCGATGTCCTGGATGCCGAAGCGCTTCTGGCCCGGCGCGAAGGAAAGGCCGTAGCCGGGGAGCGAGGGCGCGATCACCGTAAACGCATCCGCCGGATCGCCGCCGTAGAGGGCGGGGTCCGTGAGCCGCGGGATAATCTCCAAAAACTCGAAGACGGAACCCGGCCAGCCATGCATCAGCAGCAGCGGCGTGGGATTGGGGCCCTTGCCGGGCACATGCAGGTAATGCAGGTCGATATCGTGCAGCTTCACCTTGAACTGCGGAAAGGCGTTCAGCGCGGCTTCCTCAGCGCGCCAATCAAAACCGTTCTGCCAGGTGTCGAGCAAGTCGCTCAGATAGGCGACATTCGCACCATAGGCCCAGAGCTCGCCCGGATCTAGCAGCGGCGCCTGGTCCGGCAGCCGGGTCCGCGAAAGCCGCTGCCGCAGATCGGCGATCGCCGCATCGGGGACGGAAAGCGTGAAGGGCGCGGGCTTTGCCGGCATCGGACCTTTTCCTCCTGGGCGGCGCAGCATGGTGACCTGCCCAAATTCTTGGATCAGGTGCATCGAGAGATTACTGCATGATCGTTGCCGTTTCGAGAGGCTGGGTTTGAACGAACGTTACAGGGGCTGCCGGCGTTTATCGGTGTCGGCGGCTGACCGTCGCAAATGTCACGATACCAGCGCCAGAACTGTCTGAACCCGTCCCTGTGCCACCGCACAACCGTGTCGGGTCGATGGCGGCGACCCTCAACAACGACGGCGTGAGCCGATACCGCCAGACCACGCCGCGATGCTGGCGATACCCCACTGGGTCGAGGCCACACCGTTGGCGGTCGCGCTTCCGGCCGTAGGGATCACAAACGTATTCCCCGAACACCCGATTCGGGGTCAAGCCGGGAGCACCGTATAGGAGCCGGCCGCGCTGACCGAGTTGATCGTCGTCACGACACCCGAGGAGTTGGTCGTCACATTAACCGTGACGGCAACCGAATGCGATCCGCAGGAGACGGTCACGTTGAGAGCCTGGGCATTACCGTACCCGGTTCCCCGGCGTTGACCGTCGCCGAAGCCAGCTTGACTGCGCTCACGGTGATAATCGGCTTATCGTGCACGTGACGGTATCACCGGGGGCGTAGCTGGTAAGGCCTTTGCTTCCTGCTGGTGATCCTCGGGTACGAGCACGTTCGGAAGCTCAGCGAGAGAAGCCCACTCTTGGGCTACTTGATCCGCGTCTTCTATCGCGTCTGCAGGACTATCGGCGTCAGCACGAGTACTTTCATTATGGAAGCGGTTCAGCGCTTCCTCATAAGCCTCGGAAGATTCCGCTCCCCAGTAGCGGTAGTCGTTTTCACTCACGACTTCTGTGTCGAATTCGACAGCAATCGCGATCCTAATTGACTCCGCCACGTTCCCCGCGTACCGGACAAAACACGGTTCACCCCCCGCGTTCCGATACACCCAAAGTAGCCCATCCGAACCCACGAGACAGCGGCTGACGTCGGTTGCGGCGACCGTCTGCCGTTCCTGGATGCCGTATTTTTGGAGCCGGCCATCGAATAGCTCCTCGAACGAAATGGTCTTGAGCGATTTGTAAGCAGTGGACATCAGAATTCCTCCCGACAGAATTCGTCAAACTCTTCTTGGAGCTCGGATTCCTCAACGCGAGAAATGTACGCCTGATCCTCGATCAAAGAGGTGCCCGCCAGCCACACTGCGTCCTCGAATTCCGCACCCACAGACGGCACAACAACCACAGCTGTGATCTGTTTGAGTGACTTCTCCGCCTCGGCAATGCACTCGGAAGGAAATCGGGCGAGTGCGCGCTTGACCTCGGCGATGGCAAGGTCGACGCCCTCGGCTGTATCTGGAAGCCGATCTCGGATCGCGATCAAATCACGAATAGCAGCGCATCCGATGAGGGCGTCTCCATACATCATGTCAGAGCTGCTGACCGAAACAAACTTCGGGTTGATGAAATAGGCCTTGCGACAGGCGATCGCGAAGCAGGCATTGGGAGCGATCTCGTGATCGTGTGGGATCTCATAGACCTCGCTGTCATCGCGAGCCTCACGGACTCCGTCTTTTCGAATGCGTACCTTGAACATTTTCTATTCACTTTCTGTCGATAAATTTAGCGGACGTCAGTCGCTTGGGAATCTCAGTCGGGGCCGTCCAGGTCAGCCAGGGGCCGACATAAGCGAGCACCCTTCCATGGTGATCAGTCGAACGTGTAGACCCGTTCAACGTGCAGACCGGTTTCCAATTCAAGCCGCCCCTCGATGGTCACGGCAAACCCTTCCCAAGCCTTCCAGAACCCGTGGGGGTATTGTTCGGTCGGGCTCACCGAGACCAGTTCGCACTCGGCAAACTCCTGGCGGAGAGCGAACGGCCCGCTTTTGCTTTCCGGACCTACAATCGAGATCATGACTTCAGATTCGCTCGGCACCGACACAATGACTGACAAATATTCCATCGCTTTGCTTCCTTCCACGCACAATGCGCATGGAGAAGCTTGGCCGCTCCGACCTTGGGATCAAGGGCTGAGGAAATGGTTTTCAAAACATCTTCCAAAGGATGCGATGTATACAAAATGGCCAACCCGTCGGCGGTCGGATATCCCAATCAGCGGGTCGATCAAAGATGTACGTGATCGGGATCGAACCGGAGTAGAAGCGCCGATCCGGCGTTGACGGTGATGAACGATCCGCTGCCGCTCGGTCCAGCAAACCATCTCGATGATTGTCACGGTCAAGCTGGCCAATCAGCAAACTCACGATTCCGACGCCACCACGATCATCGCAGAAGCGCTGGAGCAGCGGCTCCGAGGGCTAAAGGGTCGGGATCCTAAGACAGTCAGCGACGCGCTCAGGAAATCCGGGCCGAATGTTTGGGTCCGAGAATTTCGCGGCCTACATACTGGTAGCCGAAGGAGCGTCGGCGAGACTACGGGCGCTGTTGATACGACGATTTGTATACTTGGAAGGTTCTTGTCGAACCCGCTGCGCCCGCACGGATTCTCGACGCTCCCGCCCCGGCTGCTTCGGTAGCCGGGGCGTTCTTTTTCGTGGGAGCGAGTCGAGATGGTTGAGCGAATTACTGAAAACATAAATTCGAATGGCGATGATGCCAGGGAGACGGAGCCGACTGCTGACGCATTGGCCGACCTGTGCACGGCCGCAGTCAAGAGACGAGGAAGGCGAGGTCGGCCTAAGGGCACCGGACGGAAACATGCAGATAGGTGCAGCCCCAAGACTTTTCGCAATTTTTCTGCCCTCGCTCACGGTCTGTTGGCGATGATCCAGCTGACCAGTCCAGAGAATATGCAGAAAACCGAAGCGGAGATCGTGGAGGAAGCGTTGGTCCGGCTGGCACTCAGTCTGTCGAACCGAATTCCCGGACTGGCACGGCGACTGGAAAGGGCGGGGCGATGATCTGGACCGTGGACGGGCTCAGGGCCTTCGCTCGGAGCTACAAGGCCCGGCGTAGGCAGGACATGATTGACTCCGTCGTGACGTATTTCAGCTATCGCTCAAAGCCCAATCTCGTCCGGATATTGAATAGCACCCCACTGGACGCACTTGAGGGAGAAGTACGCATCGCCCGTGATTTGATCGATGCGTGCCGTCCCCGTAGTCCCTGCGGACTCTATGGCTGTTGCAGTTGCGGTCGTAGGTTCAAGAGAAAGGCCAAGATGGAGATGCTGAAGAAGATCACCGCGCGGTGCGGTGGACTTCCCGATCCCGAGGCGATCTCATTCGTCACTATTAACGGCCCTCGCGTTGCACTGGAGCCCGCAGCAGTGGAAGCAGCATTCGAAACGTTTTGGACGCGCGTCAGGACTCTCCAGAAGAAGAAACTGCGAGATACGTCGTGGATTGGATTTTTCGATATCTCATTGAACGGGATGCTCCATTGGCATGGGCTGATCTTGCACCCATCTGGTCCGGGAAAATCGCTCAAGCCCATCCTGCGCGAGGTATTTCCTGAGGACCTCGCGGTGAAGGTGTCGGAATGGGAACAAGAAAAGACGTTCTGGGAAAATCTGGATAGCGTCGTCGACTACAGTCTGGTCGCGGATAAGCACGCGAAAGTCCTCTACGGCAGACCAATTCACGGAAGGGAAACCGCCTCCCTCGTGGCCAAGCGAATTGTCTGCTTGCAGTACATGGCACGGCGTGGGGTTCAGGGAATCCGGCTGTCGCTGAACATGAGTTCGTCTAGACGGTGGAAAGCCGGGGTCATGTACGATTCGAAAACCGGCGAAGTAATCGTGGTCCCGGAAATGGAGGAGATGATCCTTCGTCGACGGAAGAAGGCCCGAAAGAATCGCGAGTGGAACAGGAAGAACCGGATCGCACTGTGGCCGAGGAGGAAGGCGACGGACCCCATTCAGGGAGAACGTAGAAGGAAGGCGACGGACCAAATTCGGGGGGTACGTCCACTTGCAACTGGATAATGTCGGGAAGAGGAGGAATGAGAGGGGCCGGAGCCGAACGGAGAAGACACTCAGGTCGTGAACATGTGCCTGGTCGACGCCGGAAACCAGTGCGTACGGATTCGGTCGTAGGATCGGCGCAGGGATCGACGTTGGGATGAGAAACACTACCTCAGAGCCTTCCGACAGTGTCGGTCCGTCGCTTGCAATCGCCTCGTGGTGTTCCAACATCCCCCGAATGAAGCAGAAGCAAGAACCGTCGATCATTGTTTCGCCGTACTACAACATCGCGGAAGTGCTGAAGCAGCACGACGTTAGTCACGTCGTCTCCATCCTTGGCGGAACTGACCGGCTCGAATGGCCGCCCGTGGAAGACCGTGAGGTGATACGGCTCCAATTCGACGACATCGGGTACTCGTCTGGACTGTGGACTTCTCCGAGCCGAGACCACATCACCAAACTGGTCGAGTTCGCCCGAGGCTGGAATGGCAGGGGCACCATGGCGGTCCATTGCAGAGCCGGCAGCAGCCGTAGCCCAGCCGCGGCGATGATCGCTGTAGCCTCACTTAATCGACCAGATACCGAGGCCCTGGTCATGCGGGTCGCCACTGCTCGGAGCTTCTTCCGGCCGAACGCGACGATGCTCCGGCTTGCCGACGAACTGATATCGCCGTGTCCGCAACTGCTCAATTTAGTTCGGTCGCTTCCGGTTCCGAGCCGAACCGACGTTTGGGGTCCGGTTCGGATTCCCCTGAGAGACCCCACCAGCCCCTAACCGAGTGCGTACGCCGGTCGCGGGCGTACCCCGCCTCGGAATCCCCTCGCCAGAGTCAAAATTTGACTCGTGGAGCGAGTTTGCGGCCTGCCCCGCTACCACCCTACCCGGACGAGGCTAATTCGACTCAGCGAGCCTCGGAGTCGTTGTTCCCTGCCGACCGCCTGGGCCGAAAACGCGACACCTCTGCCCTATGGGTAGGTTCCTAACAAAGCTCCTAACAAAGTGCTTGGCAGCGAGTCGTAAACCCCAATAAAATCCAGCGTCCTACTTCTTGGCGTCGTTTCCCGTAGGGAGCGCCAAAGGCATCGAGGCCTTCGATAGAATGAACGCTGCGCCAGGTTGGGTATCGAGGGATCGCCGCAGCGGCTCTGTGGCCGGCTGGATTTCCGACACCGTCTTCATCGTCGCCGCTGCGACCGCCGCTTTGGTCGCCATCATCCTGTGGTTCGACAATGCCCAGGGCGGGCTCACCGGCAACGGCGTCTTCAAGAGCCTCGAGCTCAAGGCCTGGGCGGTCGATCCGGCGCAGGCGCCGCTCTATCCCTCGAACTATCTCTACTATCCGGTTTATGGCGCGCTCTGCCGGCTGCTCGACCTGCTGGGCATCTTTGCGGGCGATCCGCGCCGCCAGATCACCATCCTCAATGCCGCCAGCGCCAGTCTCTGTGCCGCTGCGGTCTATGCCCTTGTCCGCACACTGACGGAAAGCCGGCTGGTCGCGCTGCTCACGGCGCTGTTCCACCTCGCCTGCAACTTCGTGCTGTTCCTCGCCATCATCAACGAGGACATCATGCCGAGCTACACGCTGATGTTCACCTCGATGGCGCTGGCGGCGGTGTGGTTCGCCCGGCCCGACGCCATGCGCGTGATTTCGGTCGCGGTGCTCTTCACCATTGGCTGGCTCTTCGAGTGGCGGCTGATGTTCCCCACCCAGCCGGCGATGCTGGCCGCACTCTGGTTCTGCGAGCGGCGCTGGGAACTGCGCTTCGGCTGGATCGCGCTGTTCCTCGCCACCATGTTCGCCGTCACCGCAGCTACGGCGCTGTTCTGGCAGGGCCATCTCAATTCGGTCGGCACCTTCCATCTTCTCTACACGGCAAAAGGCGTCGGCACGGTCTGGTCGGGTTTTACCTGGCCCAAGGTCTTCTACATGTGGGAGGGCATCGTCGGTTATCTGCTGGGCGCCGGCATCGCCCAATATCCGAACATTCCCGGCTGGGACATCTGGCGCTATACGGCGACGATCTGGATGCTGGCCGTGGCCGCTATCGCCCTGCCGATGCTGTGGCGGGCGCGGCAGGACACACGGGCCTGGGCGATCGCCGCGGTGTTCGGCGGCACCTTCGCGGCCGGCGAGATCTTCAATCTCTATGCGCAGCCGCACGATCCGCAGATGCAGATCAACGTCATGGCCTGGCTGACCGTCGGCTGGGCCTTCGCGCTGGTCGCCGCGCATCGGCGCTGGGGCGCGCGCGGGCTGGGTGCGCTGGCCGGGCTGACGATCGGGCTCGCCACCTACAATGTCTGGAGCCTCACGCCCCTGCGCGGCATCGACGGCACCTGGGCCGAAGCGATCAAGCGCATCGAGAGGCAGGCCGACCCGGCGGAGACGGTGTTCCTGCTGCACGGCTTCGACTGGCAGATGGTCTACAAATCGCTGCACTGGGGCAGCAATCCGCAGGGTGTCGAATTGCTGGGCGCCGCCCCGCAGGCGACGCCACGCCTGAAATGGATCGCCTTCACCGGTGGCAGCTGGGACCATCCGACCTGGACGGGCTCCCAACTCGCCACCGCCTTGCGCGGCCAGATCGATCGGGCTCTGGAGCTGGGCTACACCGTGATGGCGTCGGAAATCTGGGTCTGGGACACCACGCGCATCGATGGCCTGAGCGGCACCATCGCCGACGTTTCCAAAACCGAAGCGCTGCGGCGCATGCTGCACGAGGATTTTGTCGGCGAACTCGCCTTCACCGATCCCGTTGCAGGCCCTTATTACCGTCTGCAACGGCGTCCCGGACGGTAACCGTTACATCGTCGCCTGTTGAATGCGCCGCTCGTCGAGGCCGACGGAGCGGGCCGTCTCGATAATGGCGGCCCAGGTATCGTCGGACAGCGGCACGCCGTCGGCCAGCCGCTGGGTGCGCGTGCGCGATTCGGTTTCGCCGGGAACCAGTACCTCGCCACCTTCGGCTGTCGGCCGAGAACTCTTCACGAAGTCGACGTACTTGGCAACGTCGGCGGGAAAGAAGCCCGCCGGATCGAAGACCTTGGGGTCGAGATAGAAGGACAACATGCCGTTGGCGAAGCGGCCGCGCTTGGGATCGGTGGCGCCGTTGCCGCTGAACGAGCCGCCCAGCATCTCGCACATGAAGGCGAGGCCCGAGCCCTTGTGATCGCCAAAGGCACGTATGGCGCCGGTCCCCTTGCTGTGGTCGCGCGGGCCGGTCGGCGTGTAGTCGCCGTAGAGCAAATGCGGATCGGCGCTGGGCTTGCCATCGGGTCCGATCAGCGCACCCTCGGGGATGTACTTGCCGCCTTGGCTGGCCACCAGCACCTTGCCCTCGGCCACGATCGAGGTGGCGAAGTCGAGGATCAGCGGATCCTGCCCGGCGCGCGGGATGCCGACGCAATACGGCGCCGTCGAGAAGCGACGGTCGACACCGCCATGCGGCGCCACCAGCACGCTGCCCGAGGCATTGACGAAGTGGATGGAGACGAGGCCTTCGGCCGCGGCCATCTCGGCCCAGTCGCCGACGCGACCGACATGGCCGGCATTGCGCAGGGTCACCGCCGAGAGGCCGTTCTTACGGGCCTTCTCGATGCCGATGCGCACGGCCTGCGGCGTCACCGTCTGGCCGAAGCCATACTTGCCGTCGACCACGGCGATCACAGGTGTGTCGACCACGACCTCGACCGTGACGTCGGGCAGGACGGTGCCATTCTTCTTCTGGATGGCGTAGCGCGGCACGCGCACGACGCCATGGCTGTCATGGCCCGAGAGATTGGCACTGACGAGATAGCGTCCGATGCGGCCGCCCTCCTCCGTCGAGCATCCCGCCGAGGCAAAGATATCCGCGACGAAGGCTTCGAGGGCCTTCGCCTTGATGGTGACGGTCATGGCTCAGCCCTTCGCCCGCTGCAGGGCAGCGACGTAGCTGCGGTTCCAGGTCGGGTTGATCATCACCTCGTTGATGACGATATGCGGCGGCAGACAGGCGATGTAGCGGATGAGATCGCCGACATCTTCCGACTGCGCCATCTTCGCGCGCTCTTCCTTGGTCACCGGCACCGGCCGCTTGTCGAGGATGGGCGTCGCCACCTCGCCCGGCAGCACCGCGCAGGAGCGGATGCCGTTGACGCATTCTTCCATGTTGAGCGTATGGCTCATGGCCACGACGCCATGCTTGGCGGCCGAATAGGTGGCGCCGCTCAACGGACCGGGCACGCGGCCGGCCACCGAGGAGGTATGAATCAGCAACCCGCCCTTCTGCTTGCGCATCATCGGCAGCACCGCCGTCGTGCAGTAGAAGGCGCTGGAGAGATTGCCGTGGATCACCTCGTCGATGCCGGCGGGCGAGAGCTTGGCAAAGGTGCGGTCGAGGATGTTGAGCCCGGCATTGTTCACCAGGATGTCGCAGCGGCCGAACTGCTTCTGGATGGCAGCCGCGACGCGCGTCACGGCGGCGGACTTCATGAGGTCGGCGGGCTTCACGACGGCCTTGCCGCCGGCGGCCTTGATGGTGGCCGCGGTGCCGTCGAGCGCTTCCTTGCGGCGACCGGTCAGGACCACCGTCGCGCCCTCCCTGGCCAGCGCAATGGCGGCCGCCTGGCCGATACCCGATCCCGCACCGGTCACCCAGGCAATCTTGCCCGTCAACGTAGCCATCGCTGTCTCCTCCTTGAATTTCCTGCGGTCCGCATCCTATCGCACCCTGCTGCCCTGGGCGCGCGGGAAAAGAAAAACGCCTCCGCTTGAGGCGGAGGCGTTGTCGTCGCGGTGAGGCGGCGGAAGGTCAGAGCACCTTGCCGGTGCTGTCGTCGATCAGATGCATGTTGCTGAGATCGGCGCGCAGCTTCATCGTTTGCAGGGCGGTCGCGCCGGCGTTCGGATTGACCCGACCGCAGACCTCCGCTCCATTGACGGTGAAATAGACCAGCGTCTCCATGCCCATCGGCTCGACGACGTCGATCATCATGTCGAAGTCGTGCTGGTTGGGTTCGGTATGCGGCCTGGTTTCCATGATGTGCTCGGGCCGCAGGCCCAGCACCATCTTGCCCTTGCCTACATGAGGCCGGTAGCGCGCTGTGCGGCTGTCGGGCACCGGAAAGGAAAGCTTGTCGTTCACGCGCACGCGCAAGGCGCCCGCCGCCTCTTCCAGGTTGCAGGTGATGAAATTCATCGCCGGCGAGCCGATGAAGCCCGCCACGAACTTGGTGGCCGGCGAATGATAGAGATCGTTGGGCGTGCCGACCTGCTCGATCAGGCCGGCATTCATCACCACCACGCGGTCGGCCAGGGTCATCGCCTCGACCTGGTCGTGGGTCACGTAGACGGTCGTGGTGCGGACCTTCTGGTGAACCTTCTTGATCTCGGTGCGCATCTGCACGCGCAGCTTGGCATCGAGGTTCGACAGCGGCTCGTCGAACAGGAAGACCTTGGGATCGCGCACGATGGCGCGGCCCATGGCGACGCGCTGGCGCTGGCCGCCGGACAGCTGCTTGGGCTTGCGGTCAAGCAGCTCGGTGATGTCGAGGATGCCGGCAGCCGCCCGCACCCGCCTGTCGATCTCGTCCTTGGGCGTCTTCTTCAGCTTGAGGCCGAACGACATGTTCTCGTAGACGTTCATGTGCGGGTAGAGCGCGTAGTTTTGGAACACCATGGCAATGTCGCGGTCCTTGGGCGGCACGTCGTTGACGACGTCGCCGCCGATGGCGATGTCGCCCGAGGTGATCTCCTCCAGCCCCGCGATCATGCGCAGCGTTGTGCTCTTGCCGCAGCCCGAGGGACCGACCAGGACGATGAATTCCTTGTCGGCGATGTCGAGATCGACACCGCGAACCGCCGGGACCTCGTCGTACTTCTTGAAGACTTTACGCAGCGTTACCTGAGCCATTTCACTACACCTTCAAATCGCGGGCCTCAGCCCTTGGTCGCGCCCGCGGTGAGACCCGCGATATAATAGTCCATGAGGAAGGCGTAGATGATGAGCGGCGGCGCCGCACCGAGCAGCGCACCCGTCATGATCTGGCCCCAGTTGAAGACGTCGCCCTTGATCAGGGTCGTTACGATACCAACCGGCAGCAGCAGCTCGCTGGTCGAGGTCGTGAAGGCCAGCGGATAGAGGAACTGCGCCCACGACACCGTAAACGTGAAGATCGTGGCCGCGATGATGCCGGGCAAGGCCACCGGAATGAAGATCTTGGTCAGCGTCTGCAGCCAAGTGGCGCCGTCGATCAGCGCCGCCTCGTCCAGTTCCTTGGGGATGCTGGCGAAATAGCCGATCATGATCCAGGTGGCGAACGGCACCGTCAGCGTCGGATAGATGATGATCAGCGTCCACCAGTGGTTCATCAGCTCGATGTCCGTGGCTTCGCGCACGAAGGCGAACATCTTGAACAGCGGGATGAACAGCAGCGTGTCGGGGATCAGGTAGGTCAGGAACACGCCGGTGGCGATCGTTGCCGAGCCCCAGAACTTCATGCGCGCCAAGGCAAAGGCCGCCACGACGCTGATCAGCATGGTGATGATCACCACGCAAATCGAAACGACAGCGGAGTTGCGGAAGAAGACCAGGTACTGGTTCTGGGTCAGCAGCTCGACGTAGTTGCTGAGCGTCGGATTGAACACCCACCAGGGGTTGGTCGCCGCCGAAATTTCCACGCTGGTTTTCAGCGAAGTGATGAACATGTAGATCGGCGGCATCAGGAAGAAGATCGAGAACAGCACCAGGAAAAAGTAGGACCAGCGCAGCGCCCAGCGCCGATCGCGGCTGATGCTGCCGTAGCTTGTTGGGCGGGCATGCATGCCCGTGGCGACCGCGAGGTTGGCCATCAGACTTCACTCCCACGCTTGTTGATGTCGCGCAAGATGAAGGCCGCGGCGATCGCCAGTATGGGCACCATGAACAGCGACACGGCAGCCCCCTGCGGGATGTCGCCGCCCTCAATGCCGACCTTGAATGCCCAGGTGGCGAAGACCTGCGTACTGGTCAGCGGTCCGCCGGAGGTGAGCACGCGCACGATGTCGAAGTTCGCGAATGTGACGATCAGCGAGAACAATGCCGTGATGGCAATGATGTTGCGCATCATCGGCAGCGTCACGAACCAGATGCGCTGCCACCAGGTCGCGCCGTCGATGGCGGCGGCCTCATAGAGCTGTTCCGGCACCGACTTCAGCGCCGCCAGGTACATGATCATGAAGAACGGGGAGCCGGCCCAGACATTGACCAGGATGATCGAGAAGCGGGCCCAGTCGGCCTCGCCGGTCCAGGGAATATGGCCGATACCGAATTGAGTCAGAATCCAGTTGAAGGCGCTGTAAGAAGGGTCGAACAGCCACAGCCAGGCAAGAGTGCTCATGGCCGGCGGGATCACCCACGGCACCAGCAACATGCCGCGCCACTTGCGCTGTCCTTTGGTCGGAATGTTATGGACGAAATGCGCGACCACGAAGCCGATCGTCGCCTTGAAGATCACGGCTGTGATGGCGAACAGGCAGGATTGATAAACGACGTCCCAGAAGGTTTGTCGCTTGAGGAGGAATTCGAAAGTGCCGAGGCCGACGAACGCCGTCATCTTCTTGTTGAGCATCGCCAGCCACACCGCGTAACCCGCCGGATAGGCCACGAGAATCAAAATGAGCAGAATCAGCGGCAGCGTCATCAGGAAGGCGATAGTCGACTTTCGCTGCATCAGTTTGTGCAGACTGCTGCGTCGGTCACCCGTGTGGGCTATGGCGTTGGGTACGGCGATGTCGGCCATGGGATGCTCCGTGCGGTATCAGCCGATGCTTGCGATGGCCGGGACGCCACCCGCGGGCGGCGTCCCGTCTTTTCGCTTCACGTTCAGTTGCGCATGAAACCTTCGAGTTCGCTGGCCGCCCAGGCCAGAGTCTTTTCCAACGGCTCGCCCTTGTAGTAGCGGACAGCCATCTGGGTCTGGATACCCTGGTTGTAGATCTGCTCAGCGATCTTGTGCGGCGCGGGCGCCGCGGCAACCGAGAGGATCTGGTGGTTGTGCGGATTGGGGTAGTGATAGAGCGTGCCCGTCGGCGGGCCTTCCGTGGCCCAGGTCTTGAACGTCGTCAGGTTGGCGAAGGACGGCAGATCGTAGCCGCCGGACGCGATGACCATCGCCTCGGCCGACGATGCCTGCGACAGGTGAGTCAGCAGGCTCTTGGCCGCCGACTGGTTCTTGCTGAAGTTCCAGGTGCCCCAGAAGAACGGCAGGAAGGGTCCGAAGCGGCCCTTCGGGCCGGCCGGGAAGCCGTGTGTCCAGCACTGTTCGGCGACCTTCGGCGCATCGCGTTTGGCGACCGCCCAGGCGCTCGGCGGGTTCATGATCAACGAGGCCTGGCCGGAAACCAGGAACTTGTTGTTCGACGCGTCGTCCCAGGCCGCGACGTCGGGCGGCAGGAACTGCATCAGCTTCTTGTAGTAGTCGAGCGCCTCGCGCACGGCGTCGGTCTTGACCGTGATCTCGCCCTTGGCATTGACCAGCATGGCGCCGAACGAATGGAAGACCGCGCCGATGGTATCGACGTTGTCCGACGTCGTGCCGAGGCCGATGCCGAACGGATTGCCGCCCTTGTGGCAGGCTTCGGCGGCCTTGAGGAAGGTCGCGAGGTTCCAGTCGTCGGCCTTGGGCGCAGAACCGGCGGGATACATCGCCTGGATGTCGATCCCGGCGTGCTTCTTCAAGAGATCGATGCGCGAGCACGGGCCCTTGATCTGGCTGCCGACGGTCGCCGGAATGGCGAGCCACTTACCGCCGATCTTGCCGAGATACTCGACCGTGCCGTTGACGTTGCCGTTCTGCTTGATCAGCGGCTCCATCACGTCGTTCATCGGAACGAGCTGATCGGAGTAGCGCGCCGGCAGGAAGGTATTCATCGCGAGAATGTCGTGGCCCGACTTCGCCTGCGCTTCGGCGGCCGTCGTCAGCAACAGCTTGTTGCCCTGCGACGTGATGAAGTCGATCGTGACGTCGACCTTCTCCTTCTCGGCCCACCCCTTGATGAGTTTCTCGGTGGCGGCGTTGGCATTGGGAACCCAGTGATCCCAAAAGCCGAGCGAAAGCTTGCCAGCGGCGTAGGCGCCGCGGACGAAGGGTGCGGCCACCATCGCGGCGGATGCGGCGGCCGTACCGGCCACGAAACGACGACGACTGACTTTGCTGGAAGCCATGGTTATCTCCTCCTATGTGCCGTCTCGACCAGACGGCTGATGATTGTCCGACAGCCCTCGCTCGGGGCCTTGGCACGGATGCTAAGCGGAAAGCAGTCATGCGGGCAACGCAATTCAGCCCTCGACCGAGGTCCGGGAGCGTTTGACAGGAATGGGCGAGCGCCAGATGCTCCGCCCGCCGAAAATTCCGACGCTCGGCAAATACGCAATGAATGGGTGAATTGGTTTTCAGCGCATGCAGGACTTCCCCTCGGCCAATCCCTGGCTCGCCGCCGTCGAGCCGTCTCCCATCGGTGAAACCAGACGTTGGGTTCAGGGCCGCACCTTCCCCACCGAACGCCCCCTGATCGATCTCAGTCAGGCTGTACCGGGTTATCCGCCGGCGCTGGAGCTGCGCCGGCATCTGGGCGAGCTGCTGCTCGACCCGACGATGCATGGCTACACGTCCATCCTGGGCCTGGCCTCGTTGCGCGAGGCTTATTCGGCGCATCTGTCGTCGTTCTACGGAGCCGGCATCACAGCGGGTGAAGTCGGCATTACCTCGGGCTGCAACCAGGCCTTCTGCCTTGCCTTGATGAGTCTCGCCCAGGCCGGCGACCAAGTGATCCTGCCCCGCCCCCACTACTTCAATCACGACATGTGGATGCGCATGCAGGGCGTCGAGCCGGTATCGCTCGACTTCCGCCCTGACTCCGGCGCCGTGCCCAATGCCGAGGATGCCGCCAGGCTGATCGGTCCGCGCACCAGGGCAATCGTGCTGATCTCGCCCAACAATCCGACCGGCGCAGTCTATCCGGCCGAGACGATCCACGCCTTCTACGCGCTCTGCAAGCAGCGCGGCATCGCCCTGATCCTCGACGAAACCTACAAGGACTTCCTGCCCGAGGGGCAGAAGCCGCACGCGCTGTTCGACGATCCCGACTGGCGGCGCACGCTCGTGCACCTCTACAGCTTCTCCAAGGTCTTCGCGCTCACCGGCTATCGCGTCGGCGGCGTCACGACAGGCGCCAGGCTGCTGGCCGAAATCGAGAAGGCGATGGATTGCGTGTCGATCTGCCCGCCGCGTCTTGGACAGGAAGCCGCCCTTTACGGTTTGCAGAAGCTGCTGCCGTGGGCTCGCCAGAACACGCTTGGCCTGAAGAGCCGCGCCGACATGCTCGAAGCCGGCTTGAACAGGTCCAACCGCTGGCGGCTGGTCAGCATCGGCGCCTACTTCGCCTATGTCGAGCATCCCTTCGCCGGCCAGCGCTCGACCGATGTATCGAAGCGCATGGCCGACGAGGAGAACCTGCTCACCATCCCCGGCGACATGTTCGGCGCGGGCCAGGAGCGCTTCATCCGCTTCGCCTTCGCCAATGTGACCGACGACAGGATCCCCACGGTTCTCGAACGCATCGAGCGCTTCGGCGCCTGAGCGAGGAGATTTCCATGCCGCATGCAAAGACACCCGATGGCGTGAAGCTCCATTACGAGGACGCCGGCAGCGGCACGCCGATCCTGTTCATCCATGAATACAGCGGCGATCACCGGAGCTGGGAACCGCAGATGCGCTTCTTCGCCCGCAAGCACCGCTGCATAACCTATTCCTTCCGCGGCTATCCCGGCTCCGACGTGCCGGACAAGCCGGAAATGTACGGCCAGCAACACGCGGTCGACGACGCCAAGCATGTGCTCGATCACTTGAAGATCGCCAAGGCGCATGTCGTGGGATTGTCGCAGGGCGCCTTCGCCACGGCGCATTTCGGCCGCCTCTACCCCGACCGCGCGCTGTCCCTGACCATCGCCGGCGGCGGTTCGGGCGCCGGCCGCGAAGGCCACGAGGCTTTCAAGAAGAGCGCGCTGGACGCGGCCAGCAAGATCCGCGCTTCGGGCATGCAGAACTATGCCGAAAGCCTGGTCGGCAATCCGACGCGCTCGCGCTTCAAGCAGAAGGATCCGCGCGGCTTTGCCGAATTCGTCAAGCATCTCGGCGAGCACCCCGACATCGGTGCCGCCCACACCATGGAGAATTTCCAGGGCAAGCGCCCGTCGCTCTACGACTTCGAGGACGACTGGCAGAAGCTCGACCTGCCGGTGTTGATCATCTGCGGCGACGAGGACGAGCCCTGCCTGCAGCCCAGCCTCTACCTCAAGCGCGTGCTGCCCAATGCCGGCCTCGCCATGTTCGCCAAGACCGGCCACACGGTGAACATCGAGGAGCCGGACGCCTTCAACCGCGAGCTCTGGAACTTCATCGCGCTGGCCGAGGCCGGCAAATGGCTGCCTGGCGATCCGCAGGCGGCTACAGCAAGTCTGGTTTGACCGTCACGGCGTGATTGAGCGGACCGTGGCCCCGTCCGAAGCCCGGCGCGGTCTCGATGGCCCGGCGCACGTAGAGACGGGCACGCGCGACTGAATCGTGCAGCGACATCTTCTGGGCAAGGCCGGCGGCGATCGCCGAAGCCAGCGTGCAGCCCGTGCCATGCGTGCTGCGACTCTCGATGCGGGCATCCTCGAAGCGGTCGAAGCGGCCACCGTGGAATAGAAGGTCGACCACGCGGTCACCCTCGAGGTGTCCGCCTTTCATCAACACGGCTTTGGCACCGAAGCCCGCCAGCTTCTCGGCCGCGCGCCTCATATCGGCCTCGTCGCGCACGGCAAAGCCCACCAGCACTTCGGCCTCGGGCAGGTTGGGCGTCAGCAGCGCCGCCATCGGCAGCAGCACGTCGCGCAATGCCGCCTCGGCCTCGCTCAACAGCAGCCGATGGCCGCCCTTGGCAACCATCACCGGATCGACGACCAACGGGATGCCTGGTGCATATTTCTTGAAGGCGGTCACCACCGTGCCGATCACCTCGGCGCTGTGCAGCATGCCGGTCTTCAGCGCATCGGCGCCGATATCGGTCAGCACGACCTCGATCTGCTGGGCGATGAAGGCCGGATCGACCGCGACCACGCCGTGAACGCCCTGGGTATTCTGCGCCGTCAGCGCGGTTATGGCGGTGGCGGCGAAACCGTTCATCGCCGTGACCGCCTTGATATCGGCCTGGATGCCGGCGCCGCCGCCGGAATCCGATCCGGCGACGATCAGCACGCGGCCTTTCACGCGGCCTGCCGCGGTATGGCATCGATGATCTGATCCACGACGAAACGCACCAGATCGGAGTCATCGCCCTCTGCCATGACGCGGATCAGCGGCTCGGTGCCCGACTTGCGCACCAGGATGCGGCCAGTCGTGCCCAACCGGATCTCACCATCGGCGATCGCCTTCATCACCGCGCCGGTTTCGAGAGCGGCATTGGCGTCGCTGACGCGCACGTTCTTCAGAAGCTGCGGCACCGGCTCGAAGGCGTGGAAGGTTTCGCTGGCGGGCTTGCCGCTCTTCACCAGCGCCGCCATCGCCTGCAGCGCCGCCATCAAACCGTCGCCGGTCGTGGCATGGTCGGTCATGATGATGTGACCGGACTGCTCGCCGCCCAGGTTGAAGCCATCGGCGCGCATGCGCTCCAGCACATAGCGGTCGCCGACTTGCGTACGCACCAGCGACAGGCCGCGCGCGCCGACATAGCGCTCGAGACCGATATTCGACATCACCGTCGCCACCAACCCGCCGCCGGCCAGCCGTCCACTGCGCGTCCATTGATCGGCGATGGTCGCCATCAATTGGTCGCCGTCGATCAGCCGGCCCTTCTCGCAGACCAGCACGACACGATCGGCGTCGCCGTCGAGGGCGATGCCGAGATCGGCCTTGTGCTCGATGACACGCTCCTGCAGCGACAGGGGATGCGTCGAGCCGCAATCGCCGTTGATGTTGAAGCCGTCGGGCGTCACCGCGAAGGGCACGACTTCGGCGCCCAGCTCCCACAAGACCGTCGGCGCCACCTTGTAGGCCGCGCCATTGGCGCAATCGACGACGACCTTGAGATCGCCGAAATTCAAGCCGCGCGCCGCCGAGGCCTTGACCGCCTCGATATAGCGGCCCTCGGCATCGGCGAGGCGCCGCGCGCGCCCGATCTCCGCCGGCTCGGCCAGCTTGATGGTCGCATGCGAAAGCACGAGCTTCTCGATTTCCATCTCGACCGCATCGGAAAGCTTGAACCCGTCCGGACCGAAGAGCTTGATGCCGTTGTCTTCGTAGGGATTGTGCGACGCCGAGATCATAACGCCGACATCGGCCCGCATGGCGCGGGTCAGGAAGCCGACGGCGGGCGTCGGGATCGGCCCCAGCAACAGCACGTCCATGCCGACCGACAGGAAGCCGGCGGTGAGCGCCTGCTCGATCATGTAACCCGAGAGCCGCGTATCCTTGCCGACGACGACGCGATGGCGATGGCTGCCGCGGTTGAAGACCTGGCCGGCCGCCATGCCGATACGCAGAACGTTTTCGGCGGTCATGCCGCCGCTGTTGGCGCGGCCGCGAACGCCATCGGTACCGAAGAGGTTACGGGACATGGCGGCTATTTTATCGCATCGCTGCCGCAACCGTAAGCGCCTGTCGTGTAGCGTTGATGTCGTGGACGCGCAGGATCGCAGCCCCCCGGCGAGCCGCCTCGACCGCCAGCCAGACCGAGGCGGGATCGCGATCCGCCGGCCTTTGCAGACCGGTAAGCCTGCCAATGAATCCTTTACGCGAGGAGCCGACCAGAACCGGGTACTGGCTCTCTGCCAGCCGCCGGATATTGCCGATCAACTGCAGGTTTTCCTCGACGGTCTTGCCGAAGCCGATGCCGGGGTCGATGGCGATCCGCCGGCGCTCGATGCCCGCCAGTTCGCATTCGCGCGCCCGATCCAGCAGGAACGCCCGCACATCCTCGACAACGTCGCCGTAAGCCGGGCCTTCATACATGTCGCTTGAGGAGCCGCGGCGGTGCATCAGGATCACCTCGACGCGGCGCTCGACGACCAGAGGCAACAACTCCGGATCGTCGCGCAGGGCGGAAACGTCATTGACGATCCGCGCGCCGGCGTCGAGGCAGGCCCGTGCGACGACGGCGCGGCGCGTATCGATCGAGACCAACACACCTTGGCGCGCAAGGGCTGCGACCACAGGTACGACCCGGCTCAGTTCCTCATCGACCGGCGTTTCGCGCGAGCCCGGCCGCGTCGTCTCGCCGCCGACATCGACGATATCGGCGCCCTGTGAAACGAAAAGCAGGCCATCGTCGATGGCCTGCTTTGTCTCGAAGCGTTTACCGCCGTCGGAAAAGGAATCGGGCGTGACATTGACGACCGCCATCAGCCGGGCGCGATCGAGCGCCAAGCCAGCGAATTCCGCCGTCACACGCCCGGCTGCGGCTCGGGATTGGCGCCCGGCGCGGGGCCGGTGCTGCTGGGAACCGACGAACGACGCGGCTTGTCGGCGCCGCCCATGTCGGATGGATCGGGCCGGCTGATCGTCTCGCCGCGCATGATAGCCTTGACCTCGTCGCCGCTCAGCGTCTCGAGTTCGAGCAGCGCCTTGGCGACGGCATGAAGGTCCTTGATGTTGTCGGTCAGAATCTTGCGCGCGGTCTTCTCGCCGTCCTCGATCAGAACGCGAACCTCGTCGTCGATCAGCCGCGCCGTCTCCGGCGAAATGTTCGTCGTCTGGCTCACTGAATGACCGAGAAAGATCTCTTCCTGGTTCGAGCTGTAGCGAACGCGTCCGAGGCGCTCGCTCATGCCCCATTCCATCACCATGGCCCGGGCCAGGCGCGTGGCCTGCTGGATGTCGCCCATGGCGCCATTGGTCACCATATCGGCACCGAAGATCAGGATCTCGGCCTCGCGGCCACCGAACACGGAAGCCAGGTTGCCGATACAGTATTGGCGATTGTAGGAGAGCCGATCGCGCTCCGGCAGACGCATGGTGAGACCGAGCGCACGGCCGCGCGGAATGATCGTCACCTTGTGCAACGGATCATGCCCCGGCATGTGTAGGCCGACGAGGGCGTGGCCGGCCTCGTGATAGGCGGTGAGGGTCTTTTCCTCGTCGCTCATGATCATCGAGCGGCGCTCGGTGCCCATCATCACCTTGTCCTTGGCGAACTCGAAGTCCGAGTGCGTGACGAGACGCTTGCCGACGCGGGCGGCGCGCAGCGCGGCCTCGTTCACCAGATTGGCGAGATCGGCGCCGGAAAAACCGGGCGTGCCACGGGCGACGACGCGCGGATCGACGTCCGGCGCCAGCGGCACCTTGCGCATATGGACCTTGAGGATCTTCTCGCGGCCGCCGATGTCCGGATTGGGCACGGTGACCTGGCGGTCGAAGCGGCCCGGGCGCAGCAGCGCCGGATCGAGCACGTCGGGACGGTTGGTGGCGGCGATCAGGATGACGCCTTCGTTGGCTTCGAAGCCGTCCATCTCGACCAGCAACTGGTTCAGCGTCTGCTCGCGCTCGTCGTTGCCGCCGCCGAGGCCGGCGCCGCGATGACGGCCGACCGCGTCGATTTCGTCGATGAAGACGATGCAAGGCGCGTTCTTCTTGGCCTGCTCGAACATGTCGCGCACGCGGCTGGCGCCGACGCCCACGAACATCTCGACGAAGTCGGAGCCCGAGATGGTGAAGAACGGGACATTGGCTTCGCCGGCGATGGCGCGCGCCAGCAGCGTCTTACCGGTACCCGGCGGTCCCACGAGCAAGCAGCCCTTGGGGATCTTGCCGCCCAAGCGAGTAAACTTCTGAGGGTCCTTGAGGAAGTCGACGATCTCCTCGAGCTCGGCCTTGGCCTCGTCGATGCCGGCGACGTCGTCGAAGGAGACGCGGCCATGCTTCTCTGTCAACAAGCGTGCCTTGGACTTGCCGAAGCCCATGGCGCGGCCGGTGCCGCTTTGCATCTGGCGCAGGAAGAAGATGTAGACACCGACCAGCACGAGGACGGGCAGCCAGCTCACGAAGATGCTGCCGATATTGACGCCCTCTTCCGCCGGACCGGCATCGACGCGATCGACCTTGCTGGTGATGCGGTCCATCAGCGCGCCGTCGGCCGCCGGAGTGTAGGTCGAGAAGCGCTGCACGCCGTTGCGCGGCTCGCGGAAGGTGCCGGTCAGGATATTGCCCTGGACCCGGACATCCTGGACTTGGCCGGAATCGACCGCCCGGATGAAATCCGAATAGGAGATGGCATTGCCGCTCGAGCGGCCGGTGCCGCCCTGGAACACGCTGTAGAGCAGCGCGAGCAGGAGGACGATGACGATCCAGAGGGCAGCGTTGCGATTGAACGGATTCACGGGCACTCGATTCGTTTGTCTGGGAACTCAATCTACATGGTGTGCGGCCGGCGCGCCGCAAGCAAAAAACGCCGCCGGAAAGAGAGGCTGCCCCCCGTTCTTGCCTTTTTCGGGGCGGACCAGCCAGCGCAGCCGGCGGCTGCCCGGCGCCTGGCGCAGAACCAGCCGGCATGCAGCGAGCGTGAAATCTCGCGCAGTGCCCGATTTCCCCGGTTCTGCCGGGCCGACGAGGCGTTCGATCGCGCGGTCGAGCCGCTCCCGTTTGGGAGGATGGACACCGCCGCCAGTGGCCTGGACCAGACGGCTGAGCAGCCTGGCCCGCTGGGCACTGGCCTGTCGCGCGAAAATTGCACGATCGATGGCGACTTCCCCATCCTCGCCGAACTCCAGCACGTCGACCGAGGCTTCGGCCAGCCGGGCTTCCGCCGCCGCCCGCTGTTCACCACCACCGGCGGGTACCCCCGCAGCCACACCGCCCGCCCGCACCCTCGCCCGCTCGAATCGTGAATCGGTGTTGGAAGGGTCCTCGACCCAGCGCAGGCCGCGCGCCTCCAGCGTCGCCGTCAGCCTCTCCCGCGCCACGCCCAACAAAGGCCGCAAGACCCGCAGGTCGCGCTGCTCGATCAGCGCCGCCATGCCTGCCAGCCCGTCCGGCCCACTCGCCCGGCTGGCGCGCATGCTGATCGTCTCGGCCTGGTCGGCGGCGTGATGGCCCACCAAAAGATGTAAAATGCCCCGGTGCCGGCAGGCCTCGAACATCAGCCCATAACGTGCGTCGCGCGCAGCCTGCTGGATGCCGGCTTTCGGCTTCTCGCCCTTCCAAGACAGGATCTCGGCGTCGATTGCCTGTTTCGCGAGCGTTGCCCTGGTGGCCGCCACCTCGGCAGCCGACTCGGGGCGCAACGCGTGGTCGACGATCAGGGCCAACACCTTCCCTTGCCGCGCGCTCGCCCAAGTATCGGCCAGCAGCGCCAGCGCGAGGGAATCGCGGCCGCCCGAAACGGCGACAGCGAGCAGAGGGTTTTGCTCGAAGGGCTCGAACGGCTGCATCAGCCGTTCGAAGTCGGCGGCTCTCAGCCGCACTGGCTGCGCTGCCGCTCCTGGTCGATGCGTCGCTTCTGCATATCGTTGGCGCGCGGATAGTCCTGGTTGAAGCGGGCAAAGATAGCGCAGGCATCCGTCTTGCGGTTGAGCGCGGCCAGCGTGATGCCGAGCTTCAGGAGATTGTCCGGGCCCTTGGGGCTTGCCTTGTACGTCTTGTAGCCTTCGGCGAAGGCGGTCGCGGCATTGCTGTAGTCACGGCGGGCGTAATAGGTCTCGCCCAGCCAGTACTGCGCATTGCCCGCCAGCACATGCTGAGGATTGCGCTGGAGGAAGGTCTTGAAGCCGCGCTCGGCACCGGCATAGTCGCCGTCCTGCAGCAGCTTGAAGGCGTCGTTGTAGACCTGGTCTCCACTAGCGCCCGCGGCGGCCGGCGGCACGGCGGCGACATGCCCGCTGGCAGGCGGCGGCGCGAGCGGCGGGGCGCTGGGGGGACGGGCCGCCGGAGCGCCGCCAGGCCTGGCGCCGCCCTTTTCCATCTGCTCGAGGCGGAACTCGTAATCCGCCTGCATCTTCTCCATCTGATGCTGCAGTTGCTGGTTCTTGTACTGCATCTGCTCGATCTGGCCCGTCAGCAGGGTGATCGACTGCTGGAGCTGATTGAAGCGATCCTCGATATGGACAGGGTCGACACGCTGGGCATTTGCCAACGACGGCAGCCCAAGAGCGAAAATGAACAGGAGGCGCGGCAGGAAGGTCTTCATGTGGAGCGATACTTCACGGGAAAGAGGGCCATTTTCAGGCATGAATGCGCAAGCCTCAAACGAAAACGCCGGTCGCGTGCGCGACCGGCGTTGGATCTCGTTCGGCGGCAACGCTTACTGCAGGATCGTCACGGCACGACGATTGCGCGACCAGGCGCCTTCGTCGGAGCCGACGACGTCGGGGCGTTCCTTACCGTAGCTGATCGTCTTGAGACGCGCCGCCGGCACGCCCTGAGCGACCAGGTACTGGCGGGTCGCCGTGGCGCGACGCTCGCCGAGCGCCAGGTTGTATTCGCGCGTGCCCCGCTCGTCGGCATGGCCTTCGATCGTGATCTGGTAGTTCGGGTACTTCTTCAGCCACTCGGCCTGACGGCCCAGCGTGGCGCGGCCGGCGTCGTTGACGGTCGACTGGTCGGTGTCGAAGTAGATGCGATCGCCGACGTTTTGCCGGAAGTCGGCAACCGAACCAGGGGTTACCGTCGCACCCGTCGGCTGGGCCGGCGGCGGCGGCTCGCTGCTGCTGCAAGCCGCCATGAACATCAACGCAGCGACAGCCGCGATAGCCTTCATCATACGCATTTGAGTCCCGTCCTTTCACGCGTGCCGTATGCCCGCGCTCCTCTTTAAGTTCCACAGCCCCTGGAATGGTTCGACCCGAGCGATGCGACGCCCGGGCCGATAACGCGGGATAATATCGTTCGCTACTGCGGAATCAAGGGTGACCATGCCGGATCCGAGGCATCCGTTGGGGTCGGAATTTGCCTTTCGAACCGGCCTGTAATGTCGATGGCATGCAGGGTTACCGACCCTGCCCGGCCAGCCGAATTGGGCTGCTGGCGGAAGAAGGCCAGTACCCGGCCGTTGGGTGCCCAGGTCGGGCCTTCGACGAGAAACCCGCTGGCCAGCATGCGCTCGCCGCTGCCGTCGGGTCGCATGATGCCGATGCCGAAGCCGCTGCCGGAGATCTTGGTGAAGGCAATGTAGTCGCCGCGCGGCGACCACACCGGAGTGGCGTAGCGGCCCTCGCCGAAGCTGATGCGCTTCTCGCCGCCGCCACTGGCATTCATGATGTAGAGCTGTTGCGTGCCGCCGCGGTCGGAGTTGAAGACGATCTGCGTGCCGTCGTTGGAGTAGCTGGGCGATGTCTCAATCGCGGGCGTGTTGGTCAGACGTCGCTGGCCGCGGCCGCGCACGTCCATCTCGTAGAGGTCGGTGTTGCCGTTGTCGGCCAGGCTCATCGCCACCTTGCCGCCATCGGGCGAGAAACGCGGCGCGAAGCTCATGCCGGGGAAGTTGCCGAGAAGCTCGCGGCGGCCGCTCTCGATGTTTTGCAGGTAAACACGCGAGGGCCCGCGGTTCTCGTCGTACTGCATGTAGACGATTTCCTGCAGCGTCGGCGAAAAGCGCGGCGTCAGCGCGATGGTGCGGCCGTCGGTGAGGTACTTCACGTTGGCGCCATCCTGGTCCATGACGGCGATGCGCTTGATGCGGTTGTTGAGCGGGCCGCTCTCCGAGACGAAGGCGATGCGGGTGTCGAAATAGCCCTCCTCACCTGTCACACGCTTGTATATGGCATCGGAAATGATGTGCGCCAGGCGGCGCCATTTGTCGGGCGTGCTGGTGAAGGAAAGCCCCGTCGCCTGCTGGCCGACGACGACATCCCACAGGCGGAAGTCGACCTTGATGTTGCCGCCGACGGTCGTCATCTGGCCGACCACGAGGCCGGCGGCGCCGACCTGGCGCCAGTCGGGGAAACGCGGCGCGGCGCTGGGGTTGAGATTCTGCTGGATGAAGGAGCCCGGCGCAATGGAACGGAACAGGCCGGAGTTCTGCAGGTTATTGCGGATCACCGTGGCCATCTGCCCGGCCGTTGTGTCGCCGGCGAAATCGACGATGGCGATCGGCACCGGCTCGAAACTCGGCTTGGTCATGTCGATGGTGAGCTGCGCGCTCGCCGGCAACGCCGCCGATACGAGGGCGGCGATTGCATAGGCGATCGTCCGCAGATGTCGGGGGATCATCATGTGGAACCTCATTGTTGTGAACATCAGTAGTCGCGAGGATCGAAGTTGAAGGTGATGGAGCGCCAATTGGCGTATTTCTCGGGCGCCAGCGGCCACGGCTGGCAGCGTGGATTCATGATCGCGCGATGAGCGGCATCGGCGGCCGCGCGATAGGCCGGATCGTTGTTGTAACGACCGGTGTCCTTGAGCTCGGCCTTAACCGGCGTGCCGCTCTGGTTCATCTCGACCACCAGGGTCACGATCAGCGCCTGCGCGTCCTTGACGCCGGCCGGGAAGTTCCAGCACGGCCGGATCTTCTGACGCACGCCCTCGACTTCGCTCGCCGTCACGACGGCAGCAAATTGCGGCGCGGCCGGCGCCTGGCGCGTGATCTGCGGCGGCGGCTTGGGCGCCTGCTCCGGCGTCTGCACCTTCGAGGGCGACTGCAGGCTCTTCAGGATGCTGTCGACCGGATCGGCGCTCTTCTGCTGCGTCGGTGGCGCCGGCTTGGGCGGCGGCGGCGGCTTCGGCGGCTCAGGCTTCTTTGCCTCGGGCACGGGCTTGGGCGGCTCCGGCGGCTTTTCGACCTTGGGCGGCTCGGGCTCCTTGGGCTTCAGCGCGATGACGTCCTCGGCCGGTTTGGGTGGCTCGGGCTTGGCCTGCTCGACCGGCTTGGGCGGCGGCGGCGGCCGCTGGACGGCAGCCTCCTGAACCGGCTTCGGCGGTTCGGGTGCCGGCGGCGGTTCAGCCGTCTTGGGCGGCGGCGCCTTGCTCGTCTCTTCGGCGATCACCGCGTCCTTGGGCTGAGGCGGCGGATTGCCGATCTTGGGCGCGGCGGCTTTCTTGTCGATCGCCTCGAATTCGATCATCACCGGCTCGGGCTCGACCGGCGGTGGCGGCGTGAAGAAGCTCGGCAAGCCGACGAATGCCACCACCAGCGCCGAGGCATGCAACACCGCCGACGCCACCGTGGCCGGCGTCCGTTCCGTTGCGGAGGTGCTGAGGATGGCGCGCATAGGCGGAGGAGTCTCCCGTCCCTAGCGGCGCGGCGCGGGTTGCGGCGTGGCGCGTGGACCGGGACCCTGTGCGGGGCTGGTCGGCTGGGCCTGCTCACCCAACAGACCGAGCTGGCGGAAGCCCGTCTCGATGATGACGCCCATCACTTCCATCATCTTGCCGTAGTTCACCGTCTTGTCGCCCCGGATGAAGACGCGCTGATCGGGCTTCTGCTCATGCACGGCCTTCAGCTTTTCCGAAAGCTCGGCCAACTCGAACTTGGTCTCGCCAAGATAGACCTCGTCTTTGGCATTGACCGTGACGACCAGCGGCTCATCCTTGCCGCCGACCTGCTGGGCATTGGTCTTGGGCAGATCGACCGGCACGCCGACCTGCAGCAGCGGCGCGGTGATCATGAAGATGATCAGCAACACCAGCATGACGTCGACCAGCGGCGTGACGTTGATCTCGGCGATCGGCTGGAACCGGCGCCGGCGAAAGCGCGTGCCGCCCGAACTGCCGCCGGACTGGATGATGCCGGCCATCAGGGTTGTTCCTCGAGCTGACGCGACAGGATGGTGATGAATTCACCGGCGAAGGATTCGAGCTGCTGGCCGTAGCGCTGCACCTGGCCCGACAGGATATTGTAGGCGCCGGCCGCCGGGATGGCGGCGATCAGGCCGACGGCGGTGGCGAAGAGCGCCTCCGAGATACCCGGCGCCACGACAGCCAGCGAAGTGTTCTTGGACACCGCGATATGACCGAAGCTGTTCATGATGCCCCAGACCGTGCCGAACAGGCCGACGAAGGTCGCATTGGCGCCAACGGTGGCGAGAAAGCCGAGGCGCTTTTCGATCGCCTCCATCTCACGCTGGATGGTGACACCCATCACCTGCTCGATGCGCTGGCGCAATGCGGCGCGGGCCGAGGCATTGGCGGCAAGGCCCTTGGATACCGAGCGGCGCCATTCGCGCATGGCGGCGGCGAAGATGCTCGACATCGGATCGTCAGGCTTGGCGCCGACCCGGTCGTAGAGGTCTTCCAGCGAGACACCCGACCAGAACGTGTCCTCGAAAGCTTGGGCGCTCTTCTTCAACGACCGCAGCTTGATCATCTTCTCGAAGATGATGGCCCACGACCAGAAGGACGCCAGGATGAGGGCGATCATGACCGCTTTGACCACCCAGTCAGCCTGCATAAACAGGCCGACGATCGACATATCCATGACCCCGGCGTTGCCGCCAAGCGGGCTACCGGCAACCTGCGCGTACGCGTCCATTTAGTTAATCTCCGTTAGTTCGTAAGTTTTATATCCGAATATGGCGTGAGCGGGGCGACTCCCCCGCAGGCTCGGGCCCAACTCGAGCGAGCGCGGCACGTACCAGCGACGGCAATCGGACCGGCCGGCCGCCGTCGCCCATGCAGGCAACGACAAGCTCGGCGCGGACCAGGGTGTCGCCGCCGCGGCGCGCTTCCTGGAGCATGTCCAGCGAGGCGCCGCGCAATTCCACACACCGCGTGACGACCTCGACCATCTCGTCCAATCGCGCCGGCTTCAGGTAGTCGATGACGCAGCGGCGCACGACCCAGTTGACGCCACGCTCGTCGCGCAAGGCACTGTGCTCCTGCCCGAGCAACCGCAGCAGCTCGGTGCGGCCACGTTCGAGGAAGCGCAACCACGTGGCGTAATAGACGATGCCGGCGGCATCGGTGTCTTCGTAATAGACCCGTAATGGAAGCACGTGCACGCCGCCTTCGATGCGCCCGCTCGTCGGCCCCTCGGAAGCCGACCTCATGCATCCTCCTCGTCGCTGCTCCGGCCGGTCAGCAGGTCGAGCTGCTGCTTCTGCGCCTTGGGAATCGCCACGCCGATATGGCGATAGCCGCCTTCGGAGAGCAGGCGTCCGCGCGGTGTGCGCATCAACAGGCCGAGCTGCATCAGGTAGGGCTCGATCACATCCTCGATGACATCGCGCTGCTCGGAAAGTGCTGCCGCCAGCGTATCGGCGCCGACCGGGCCGCCGCCGTAATTCTCGGCGATGCAGGCGAGGTAGCGCCGGTCCATGGCGTCGAGACCGCGCCCATCGACCTCGAGCCGCTTCAGCGCCTCGTCGGCCGCCTCGGCATTGACCCGGGCATGGCCCGCCACCGAGGCGAAGTCGCGCACGCGGCGCAGCAGGCGGTTGGCGACACGCGGCGTGCCACGCGAGCGCTTGGCGATTTCCGCCGCGCCGTCGTCGGCGATCTCCATCTTGAGGACGCGCGCGGCGCGGCGGACGATGATCTCGAGTTCGGCCGGTTCGTAGAAGATCATGCGCAGCGGAATGCCGAAGCGCTCGCGCAGCGGCCGTGTCATCAGGCCGGAACGCGTCGTGGCGCCGACCAACGTGAAGGGTGGCAGATCGATGCGCACGGAACGCGCCGCCGGTCCGTCGCCGATCATCAGATCGAGCTGGAAGTCTTCCATCGCCGGATAGAGGATTTCCTCGATCGCCGGATTGAGGCGATGGATCTCGTCGATGAACAGGACGTCGTGCGCCTGCAGGTTGGTGAGCTGGGCCGCGAGATCGCCCGCCTTCTGGATCACCGGGCCCGAGGTCGAGCGAAAACCCGCGCCCATCTCGCGCGCCACGATTTGCGCCAGCGTCGTCTTGCCGAGGCCGGGCGGCCCATGGAACAGCACATGGTCGAGCGCCTCGCCGCGCGCCTTCGCGGCGGCGATGAATATCTTGAGGTTCTCGCGAACCTGCTTCTGGCCGACGAAATCGTCGAGTGTCTGCGGACGCAGCGCCAGTTCGGCGGCGTCTTCCTCGCGGCGCTTGCCGGCGACCAGGCGCTCGGCCAGAAGTTCGGGAGGTTCACCTGTCACGCGAGTTCCTGCAGGCCAGCCCGGATCACGGCATCGAGCCTGGCGTCAGGGCCGAGGCGATGGGTGACACGGGCCACGGCGCCGAAAGCCTCGATGCGCTTGTAGCCGAGGTTGACCAGTGCCGAGACGGCATCCTCGTTGATCGATGCCGGAGCATTGACGGGCGCGCCGGCGACCGGCGCCGCACTGGCGGGTGCGATGCCAAACGAGGCGGCCTTGTCCTTGAGTTCGGTCGCCAGACGCGCGGCGAGCTTCGGCCCGACACCGGCGGGACGGCTGAGCGTGGCGCGGTCTTGCGCGGCAATGGCGCGGGCGATTTCATCCGGCGACAGCGTCGACAGGATCGACAGGCCTACGCGGGCGCCGACGCCCTGCACCGTTGTCAGGATGCGGAACCAGTTGCGCTCGGCGGTTTCGAGGAAGCCGTAGAGCGCGATCGCATCCTCGCGCACGATGGTCTCGACCAGCATGCTCACGGGGCCGCCGACCACGAGGTCGCGCAGGGTGCGCGATGACGCCGAGACGAGATAGCCCACGCCACCGACATCGATGATGGCGCTGTCGGTATCGACCGAATCGACGATGCCTTTCAGCTTGGCGATCACAGCGCGGCCTCGATGCGCCTGGCCGTGGCGCGGTGATGGGCGTGGCAGATGGCGACCGCCAGGGCATCGGCGGCATCGGCGGTGGCGACGACGCCGGGCAGCAGGCGGCCGACCATCATGGCGATCTGCTGCTTGTCGGCATGGCCGGCGCCCGTGACGGATTTCTTCACCAGGTTGGCGGCATATTCGAAGACCGGCAGGCCGCACCGCGCCGGCGCCAGCATGACGACACCGCGCGCCTGGCCGAGCTTCAGGGTTGAGCCAGGATTGACGTTCACGAAGGTTTCCTCGACGGCGGCCTCGAGCGGCTGCTGCGCCGCGATGACGGCGGCAACGCCTTCGAACAGATCGTTCAGCCGTTCGGCGAGAGTCTGGTCGGAGGCCACCTTGATCACACCGTGGGCGACATGGCGCAGCCGGTTGCCCTCGACGTCGATCACGCCCCAGCCGGTCAATCGCAGACCGGGATCGAGGCCAATCAATCTCATCTCGGGGTCAGGCCGCGAACTTCGCCAGAGCGGCGTCAGACACCTCGAAGTTGGCGTAGACGTTCTGGACGTCGTCATTGTCTTCGAGTGCACCGATCAGACTCATCAGCGTCTCGACCATCTCACCCTCGACTGGCGCCGTGGTCTTGGCGCGCCACATCAGCTTGGCGCTCGACGGCTGGCCCAGCGACTTCTCCAACGCCTCGCGCACCGAGGTGAAACTGTCCTGGGCGCAGTAGATCTCGTGCATGGCGCCATCGCCCTCGCCACTGACAACGTCATCGGCGCCGGCATCGATGGCCTTTTCCAGCACCTCGTCGGCGGTGCCGACCTTGAGCGGGAAGCGGAACTCGCCCAAGCGCTCGAACATGAACGACACCGAATTGGTCTCGCCCATGTTGCCGCCCCACTTGCTGAAGGCGGAACGGACTTCGCCGGCCGTACGGTTGCGGTTGTTGGTCAGACCCTCGACGATCAGCGCCACGCCACCCGGGCCATAGCCCTCGTAGCGGACCTCGTCGTAATTGGCGTCGGCATCGCTGCCCGAGCCGCGCTTGATGGCGCGCTCGATGGTGTCGCGCGTCATGTTGTTTTCGCGCGCCGCGATCGCCGCCGCGCGCAGGCGTGGGTTGGCATTGGGATCGGCCGCCCCCAGCCGCGCCGCCGTGGTGATTTCACGGATCAGCTTGGTGAAGATCTTCGCTTTTTGGGCGTCCTGACGCCCTTTGCGATGCATGATGTTCTTGAACTGGGAATGACCAGCCATGGCGTGGCAACCAGATTGAGTGACTTGAGGAGCCGGCTATACCACGGCTCGTGGGTTTTGGCAGGGTTAGAGGCGGTTTGGACAAAAAAAGGCGGGGGCCGAAGCCCCCGCTAAAAAACGTCGGAACCTAGATCCCGACGCCCCCTCTAACCTTGAAGACAGCCTGCCGCTCCCTGCGTACGAGGAGCGAAAAACCTTTTAACATCAACAGGATGCCTAACTATCCCCAAGCCGTCAACGGCCACCTTTAAGATACCTCTAATAGGTATTAAACGTGCCTGTGGGATACAAGATGCTGCGGTAATCACGTTCCGCTCAGGTCGGCGGCAGCCTTCCGCCGATCCGGACCGGCCGGATCGACTTGGCCAACCCCGTTTTATCGTCACTTTCGACAATGGCGCCGCAGACTGTCGCCTCGCCCTCGGCCGGCGACAGGCGCTCACCCGGCATTTTTTTGATGAAACGGAGGACCGCCGGCTCCTTCTTCATGCCGATCACCGAATCATAGTCGCCGCACATGCCGACATCGCTCTGATAGGCGGTGCCGCCGGGCAGGATCCAGCTATCCGCAGTGGGCACGTGACTATGCGAGCCGAGAACGGCCGAAACACGGCCGTCGAAGTAGTGACCGAGCGACTGCTTCTCGCTGGTCGCCTCGCCATGGATGTCGAGCAGGATGAAATGCGCCGAACGGCCCAGCGCGTACTTGGTCAGTTCCGCATCGACCGCGCGGAAAGGATCGTCGAGCGCGTCCATGAACAGCCGGCACATGACGTTCATGACGACGATCTTCTGGCCGCGCGCCGTCTCGAAGATATTGGCGCCCCAGCCCGGCGTGCCGGGCGGAAAGTTGACCGGCCGCAGCAGGCGCTTGTCCTGCGAGATATAGGGGATGATCTCGCGCTGATCCCAGGCATGGTTGCCGGTGGTGATGCAGCCGATGCCGGCCTCGTGCAGCTCGGCGCAGATTTTGGCGGTGATGCCGAAACCGGCGGCGGCGTTCTCGCCGTTGACCACGACGAAGTCGAGCCCGTGCTGGGCCTTCAGCTTCGGTACCTCACGTATCACCGCGTCGCGGCCGGAACGGCCGACGATGTCACCACAAAACAAAACCTTCATGCGTCAGACAAAGGCGTAAGCGCGCTTGTCGGTCAACAGCCAATCGATGCTTTGATCTTCCGGCCCATGCGGAACCTCCGGCACGACCTGCGAATTGAAGCCGACGCCGACAGCCACGATCTCCTTGCGGTTTCGCAGGCGCAGCAGCGTACGGTCGTAGAAGCCACCGCCATAGCCAAGCCGCCAGCCGTTGCCATCGCAGGCAAGCAGGGGCACCAGCAAGGCATCGGGCTCCAGCGTTTCGCGCAACGGCGATGGATGCGAGGTGCCGAACACCCCCTTGTCGAGCACATCGCCTGGGCGCCATTCGCGGAAGAGCAGCGGCTCGCCGCGTTTGAGGACAACCGGCAGGGCGATCCGGCTGCCCTGCCCGGCCAGTTCCTGCATCAGGGGCCGGATATCCAGTTCGTCACCCATCGGCCAGAAGCCGGAAACGACGGGCGCCTGCCTGAACGGCTGCTCGCGCTGGAAGGTTGCGAGCAATCCGGCGGCGGCCGCCGTCCGCTCATCGGCGGACATCGCCGCGCGGCGCGCCAACATGGTCGTGCGCAGGGCGCTCTTGTCTTGGGAAAGGCTCATGTCACGACGGAAAGAAGGTGGGGCGGCTCCACGATGGGCCGATAGTTCGAAGAACCTCCAAGGCCTGCTAGTGCAGGTGGGCACCGTGTGATCGGGACCAAGATCCCAACCAGGAACAGTTCCCGGGAGTTCTTATTGGCCCCGGGGTTTTTAGCGAACCACGCGCCGCGCAGAAATCCGCCCCACGCCCAATATAGGCGTCCGGGGCCCCTGCCACAATGCGACGCGCCAGATACTTGGCGCGCTACTCAGGCCGCGCCGTTGACCTTCTTCGACATCTTGTCGACGCGGGCCGTGATCAGCTCCTCGAGCGCCGAGGCCAGCGTCTCGGCATTGCCGGTCGCGGCCTCGCTCGCCGTCTTGGCGACCTTGGCAGCGGTGCGCGCTTCGAGGCTTTCCTCAGCCAACAGCACGGCGGCCAGCACCAAAAGCTTCACTTCCGGGGCGCCGGGTAGCTGTTTCTGCAGCATCGTTACTTTTTCATCGACGTAGCTGGCGAGGTCGCGGACGCGATCCTGTTCACCTTCACCACACGCCAGATCGTAGGTCCGATTGGCGATCCGGATTGCAACTTGCGGCATGGCCGCCTCCTTTGTTTTTGCGCCTTTCGGCGTTCGAGGGGTCTCGACGGCTAGGCTGTCACTTTTGGTCGGCGGAGAGAAGAGAGCGGATGTATTCCATCGCGCGCTCCAATCGGCCTTCAACCTCCACGGCGACGTTTCTCAATTCTTCATGCTGCTGCTCAAGCTTCGACAGCCGGGCGGCGAGGCCTTCCGAACGCGCCGTTTCGGCGCGCAGGCGCTCCTCGACCATCGTCTCCAGTCGGCTGAGCGCGCTGTCGACGCGGTCCTTTGCATTGACGGCTTTGGACATCGCACCCCCGCCCGCAGGTCGATCGGCACCATCGGGCTGTATTTGCTCCATGCCGGGAAGGATAAGAGGTTGGCCTGTGAGCGGTCAACATCTGGGCGGTATGGATCGGCCTGCGGCGCAAAATGTTGGGGACAGGCCCCGGTTTTTGCGCATTGACGCAAGTTGGCACGGACTGCATATGTTGCCGCCGTCGCCCCTTATTCAGGCCCAAAAGACAAAGAATGACTGCACCGAACGCCGCTGCTCCCCGCGACATGGCTAACGCCATCAGGGCCCTCGCCATGGACGCCGTGCAGCAGGCCGATTCGGGGCACCCCGGCATGCCGATGGGCATGGCCGACGTCGCTACGGTCCTGTTCACGAAATTCATGAAATTCGACCCGTCGGCGCCCAAATGGGCCGACCGCGACCGCTTCATCCTGTCGGCCGGCCACGGCTCGATGCTGCTCTATGCCCTGCTGCATCTGACTGGCTATCCCGACATGACGATCGGCGAACTGAAGAAATTCCGCCAGCTCGGCGCCAAGACCGCCGGCCATCCCGAATACGGCCATGCCACGGGTATCGAAACGACGACCGGCCCGCTGGGCCAGGGCCTCGCCAATTCGGTGGGCTTTGCGCTGGCCGAGCGTTCGCTCGCCGCCCGCTTCGGCGCCGATGCCGTCGACCACTTCACATATGTCGTCGCCGGCGACGGCTGCTTGATGGAAGGCGTCGGTCAGGAAGCCATCACGCTGGCCGGCCATCTCGGCCTTGGCCGGCTGATCGTGCTGTTCGACGACAACGGCATTTCGATTGACGGCCCGACCTCGCTCTCGACCTCCGAAGATCACAAGAAGCGCTTCGCCGCCGCCGGCTGGCATGTCCAAGCTGTCGATGGTCACGATGCCGACGCCGTGACGCGGGCCATCCGCAAGGCACGCAACGTCACCGACAAGCCGTCGATGATCGCCTGCAAGACGATCATCGGTTTCGGCGCACCGACCAAGGCCGGCACCGCCGGCAGCCATGGCTCGCCGCTTGGCAAGGACGAGATCGCCGGCGCCCGCGCCAAGCTCGGCTGGAACCACGGTCCTTTCGAAATTCCCGACTCAATCCTCGATGCGTGGCGCAAGGTCGGCAAACGCGGCAAGTCGCAGCGCCGCAAGTGGGAGAAGCGCATCGCTGCACTCTCCGACGCCGACCGCGCCGAATTCGAGCGCCGCCAGAAGGGCGTGTTGCCGGCTGCGGTGGCTGAGACAATCAAGGCCTTCAAGAACAAGCTCGCCGCCGACAAGCCCAACTGGGCGACGCGCAAGTCGAGCCAGGAAGTGCTGGAAGTCGTCAATCCGGTGCTGCCCGATACGATCGGCGGCTCGGCCGACCTCACCGGCTCGAACAACACCAAGAGCGCCGACCAGAAGCCTTTCAACAAGGACAACCCGTCGGGCCGCTACGTCTACTACGGCATCCGCGAGCACGCGATGGCGGCGGCGATGAACGGCATGGCGCTGCATGGCGGTGTCATTCCCTACGGCGGCACCTTCATGGTGTTCACCGACTATTGCCGCCCCTCGATCCGCCTCTCGGCACTGATGGGCATCCGCTCGATCTACGTCATGACGCATGACTCGATTGGCTTGGGCGAAGACGGCCCGACCCATCAGCCGGTCGAGCACCTACCCGCCCTGCGCTGCATTCCCAACCTGCTGGTCATGCGCCCCGCCGACGCCATCGAGACGGCAGAATGCTGGCAGATCGCACTCGAGTCGCAGAATGAACCGAGCGTCATCGCGCTGACCCGCCAGAACCTGCCGGCGCTGCGCGGCGCCGGTGACGAGAACCTTTGCGCCAAGGGCGCCTACCTGATCGCCGGCGATGCCAGCGCTTCAGTGCGCCTGATCGCTTCGGGTTCGGAAGTACAACTCGCCGTCGCCGCACGCGACCTTCTTGCCAAGGATGGCGTCAGCGCCGCCGTGGTCTCGATGCCGTCCTGGGAACTCTTCGCCAAGCAGGACGCCGCCTACAAGCAGAGCGTCATGGGCGCCGAAGGCACCGTGCGCGTCGCCTGCGAGGCGGCCACCGGTTTCGGCTGGGAGCGTTGGCTGGGTTCCAAGGGCGCCTTTGTCGGCATGAAGGGCTTTGGCGCATCGGCCAAGGCCTCGGATCTCTACAAGCATTTCGGCATCACGGCCGAGGCGATCGCCACCGAGGCGCGCCGGTTGGCTAACTAGCGGAGGACATCATGGCTGTACGTGTCGCAATCAACGGCTTCGGGCGTATCGGGCGCAACATCCTGCGCGCCATCATGGAATCGGGCCGCAAGGACATCGAGGTCGTGGCCATCAACGATCTCGGCCCGGTCGAGACCAACGCCCATCTCTTCCGCTTCGACTCGGTGCACGGCCGCTTCAACGGCGAAGTGAAGATCGACGGCGACACCATCGATGTCGGCCGCGGCAAGATCAAGGTCACCGCCGAGCGCGATCCCGCCAAGCTGCCGCACAAGGCACTGGGCGTCGACGTCGTGCTGGAGTGCACGGGCTTCTTCACTTCGAAGAAGGCGGCCTCGGCCCATCTCGAGGCCGGCGCCAAGCGCGTGCTGGTCTCCGCCCCCGCCGACAATGCCGACCTCACGGTGGTCTATGGCGTGAACCACGAGAAGCTGACCAAGGATCACGTGGTCGTCTCCAACGCCTCGTGCACGACCAATTGCTTGGCGCCGGTCGCCAAGGTGCTGAATGACACCGTCGGCATCACTCACGGTTTCATGACGACCATTCACGCCTATACCGGCGACCAACCGACGCTCGACACGATGCACAAGGATCTCTACCGCGGCCGCGCCGCGGCTCTGTCGATGATCCCGACCTCGACCGGCGCCGCTAAGGCAGTGGGCCTGGTGCTACCCGAACTGAACGGCAAGCTCGACGGCGTCGCCATCCGCGTGCCGACGCCCAATGTCTCGATGATCGACTTCAAGTTCGTGGCCTCGCGCAAGACCGACAAGGAAGAGATCAACAAGGCGATCAAGCTCGCCGCCGCCAACCAGCTCAAGGGTATCCTCGGCTGGACCGACGCGCCCAACGTCTCGATCGACTTCAACCACGACCCGCACTCGTCGACCTTCCACATGGACCAGACCAAGGTCATGGACGGCACGCTGGTGCGCGTCATGAGCTGGTACGACAACGAGTGGGGCTTCTCCAACCGCATGGCCGACACCGCCGTCGCCATGGGTAAATTGGGGTAGGGCCAAGCTGGCCTAAGCTTTCCTCGCGATCCCGCGAAACGCCTCGTCGAGTCCCATGGGACTCGTCTGGGGCAGCCGTGCCGACTGCAATTCAACGAGACCATGCAGGTGATCGAGCATCAGCTCGCTCGCCTTGTCGCCATCGCCCGATAGGATCGCCGCGGCGATGTCGCCGTGATCGTGCGGACCGGCGCAGTTCTGGAAGCGCTCGGGCGCGGCCAGCGAGAAATTCATCGTCGAGCGCGTCAGCAGGCCATTGAGCAGTTTGGTCAGCTCCGCGTTGCCGCAAAGCTCGGCCAGCAGGATGTGGAACTCGCCCGAGAGCTGGAACAGCCGGCCGCGGTCGTTCTGCTTCACCGCCAGACGTTCTTCCCGGATATGCACCCTGAGCCGCGAGGCCGCTGCCGCGTGTGACGCGCTCAGCCGGCGGACGATGCCGGTCTCCAGCATGGTGCGGACATCGTAGATGTCGCGCATCTCGGCGACGCTGAGAGTAGGCACCAGCGTGCCACGATTGGGCACTGTCTCCAGCCAGCCTTCGTGAACGAGCCGATGCAATGCCTTGCGCACGCGCTCGCGGCTGACTTCGAGGACGACGGCGAGCTGCGGCTCGCGCAGCCGTGTGCCGGGCGGCAGGCGGCCCATATGCATGGCCCGGCGGATCGCGCCGTAGACCGCCTCGTCGGCCGCGACGTTTCCCTTACGCGGCTTACGCGCCATCGATTTCTTCCACGGCGGCAACCAGCAGCTTGAGACCGAGCGCAAAGTCGGCCAGCTCCATCGCCTCGTCGGGATTGTGGCTGCCGTGATCGTTGCGCACGAAGATCATGGCCGTCGGCACGCCCTGCGTGGCGAAGACCGCCGAATCGTGCCCCGCGCCACTGGCGATGGTCGTGGCTGGAATACCGAGCCGGGCGGCCAGCGCTTCGAGCCGATCGCGATGACCGCGGTCGATCGGTCCGGGCAAGGCATTGGTATAGCCGCCGAGATCGATGACGACGTTGCGCCGGGCGCCGATCTCTTTGGCCAAGCGGCGCATCTCGTTGTTGAGCGCCAGCAGGACGGCATTGTCCTCGCTGCGCACGTCGAGGGTGAACCAGATCTCGCCGGGGATCTTGGTCATGGTGTGAACGCTGGTGTCGGTATGGAATTGCCCGACCGTACAAACAAGATCCTTGCCGGCTTTCTCGTGCGCCAGCCAAAGTTCCTCCAGTCGATGGACGAACTCCACGCCAGCCATCAGCGCGTCTTGCCGCGCCGCGCGCGGTTCGGCGCCGGCGTGGCCGTAGCGCCCGGCGATGTGACAATGGCGGTAGCGCAGGTTGCCGCGAATGCCGGTGACGATGCCCACGGGCAGGCCTTTGCGCACCAATACCGGCCCTTGCTCGATATGCAGCTCGAGGAAG
>JBBRFD010000010.1:0-48129 GCA_038224985.1 Reyranellales bacterium | reverse complement strand
GAGGACAAGACGCCGCGCAGCTGATCGATGTTTTCCACCGCATGTCCGGTGCCAAGGGCAACGCAGAGCAGCGGGTCCTCGGCCACCGAGACCGGCAGGCCGGTGGCCTGGCGCAGCACGGTGTCCATATTGGTCAGCATGGCGCCGCCGCCGGTCAGCACGATGCCCTTGTCGACGATATCGGCGGCCAGTTCGGGCGCGGTATTTTCGAGGGCTACCTTGACCGCCTCGACGATGGCGCTCACCGGTTCCTGCAGGCTCTCTGCGATCTGACGCTCGGTGATGACGAGCTCCTTGGGCACGCCGTTCATCAGATCGCGGCCCTTGATCTCCAGCGTGCGCCCCTCGCCGTCATCGGGCGGGCAGGCCGACCCAATCGTCTTCTTGATGCGCTCCGCCGAGCTTTCGCCGACGAGCAGGTTATGATTGCGCCTGATATAAGCAATAATCGCCTCGTCCATCTTGTCGCCGCCGACACGCACGGAGCGCGGATAGACGATGCCGCCCAGCGACAGCACCGCCACTTCGGTCGTGCCGCCGCCGATATCGACGACCATCGAACCGGTGGGCTCGGTCACCGGCAGGCCGGCGCCGATCGCGGCGGCCATCGGCTCCTCGATCAGCCAGACCTTGCGGGCGCCGGCGCTCTCGGCCGATTCCTGAATGGCGCGGCGCTCGACGGCGGTCGAACCCGATGGCACGCAAACCACGATCTGCGGATGGGCGAAGGAACGGCGGTTATGCACCTTGGAGATGAAGTGCTTGATCATCGCCTCGGCCACTTCGAAGTCGGCAATGACGCCGTCGCGCAGCGGGCGGATCGCCTGGATATTGCCCGGCGTGCGGCCCAGCATCATCTTGGCCTCTTCGCCGACGGCCAGCACCTGGCGCTTGCCGCTCTGCGTGGTCAATGCCACGACAGAGGGCTCGTTCAGCACGATGCCGCGGCCCTTGACGTAAACCAGCGTGTTGGCGGTGCCGAGGTCGATACCCATATCGGCCGAGAATAATCCGATGAAGCGCGACAGCATTCTTTTAAGTCTCTGATATTAAAAGGAAAATCGGCCGACGGGCAGGTTTTCGCCCCCACCGCAAGCGCTGGTCTTAAACCGCCCGGCAGGGTGTCGCAAGGCGATTCGGGCCTGCCCGCAGGCGGGCAGATATTATCGCAAATCCGCGCGATGCCTGCCCGGACTAAAGCCCCATCATCTTGGCGATCGTGTTGCGCTGGATGTCGTTGGTGCCGCCGCCGATCGAACCGACGCGGGTGTCGCGAAACAGCCGCTGGATATCGTGCGCCATAGTGTAGCCGGCGCCGCCCATGATCTCCATGGCGAGATGGGCGCATTTGAATTCGCCATCGGTGCCCTGGATCTTGGCGATGGCCGTTTCCTCGACCGGATCGAGGCCGGCATCGAGCATATCGGCCAGGCGATAGGTCAGCGCCTGCGTCGTGCGCAACATGATGCGCATATCGGCGAACTTGTGCTGGATCGCCTGAAACTTGGAGATCGGCTGGCCGAACTGCACGCGCTGGGTGGCGAAGGCCTTCGCATATTCGATGGCGAAATGCATGTTGCCGCAGGCTTGTGCCGCCAGACACAGGCGTTCGAGGTTGAGGCCTTTCATCAACCCCGACCAGCCGCGATTCTCCTCGCCGATGACGTGATCGGCCGGCACGAACACGCCGTCGAAGAAGATCTCGTTGGCGTGCGTCGTGCGCCGCCCCAGCGTGGGTAGCGGATTCATGGTGAGGCCGGGCGCATGGGCATCGACCCAGAACAGCGTCACGCCCTTGTGCCTGGCTTCCGTGTCGGTCTTGGCCACGACCATAAGGTAGTCGGCGACGTGGGCGGCGCTGATATAGAGCTTCTGGCCGGTGATCCTGTAGCCGTTGCCGTCGCGCACCGCGCGCGTCTTGATGCCCGAGGCATCGGAGCCGGTATCGGGCTCGGAAAGCGCAAAGGCCGACTTCAGCTTGCCGGCGCAGATTTCCGGCAGGTAGCGCCGCCGCAGGTGTTCGCCCGCCGTGAGTTGCAGATGCATGCCGCCATAGACCACCGTCGGCAGATAGAGCGACGAGGCGCCGCTGTAATGCCGCGCCAGCGCCTCGACGAAAATGACGAGATCCTTGCGGCTGCCGCCCATGCCGCCATAGGCGGGATCGTAGGGCAGCGCCATGTAGCCCGCCGCCGCCAAGGCATCGAAGGCGGCATGCGGGAAGGCCGAGTCCGCGTCGAGCTTGCGGATATCTTCTGCCGGCAGCACGCGCGCCAACAACTCGGCGACATTGCGCCGGATCAGCAGTTGCTCTTCGGTCAGGCCGAAGTCGTCGAGGGAAGTCATAGGTCAGCGGCGTCCAACTCTTGTGGAATCTGTCCGACGTAGCGCCCGGTAGCTAACCAAAAGACGCATCCTCCGAACGCGCCACACAACGCTAAATAGGGCAAAGCCTCAAGACAACTTGACCACCAAATAACAAAGGACCAAGGGTGCCCAACGGGGCGGGAGATCGGCGCATCTATCGAAAAGAGTTCCCAGGAAATCAATACAGGGATGGCGGCAATGCCGAGTATGATGCCGCAACCTAAATAGTAGTACGGGGACCTGATCAAAAATCGTCGAGCGATGCGATAAACGACGAAAATCGGAACCGATGCATAGAGAACGGTCAGGCCCCAATAAAATGGCACTGAACCTAAATGTGAAAAATCCGGGGTCGGCGCGCTGTCTCGCCGAGTCATGTCGTGCAAGACGATGGCTAAGGTGAATGCGAGAGCCGCCGCAGCCGTAGCCCAGATATTGCCAATGACGACATTGAAGCCCGCCCGCCGTTCGCTAATGATCCACCTGTATAGTGACTTTAGTTGGCCCGTTTGAGTGCAGTACTGACTCTATGCCGCTCACTTGGGCTTCGTGTCCGAGCGATAGAGGTAGTAGGCGTAGCCGCCCACTCCGGCGAGGGCTGCGAAGACCAGGATCTCGTAGAGGGACATTGGCTTAGTCGAAGACCACGACGCCGCGCGCGACTTCGCCGGCCATCATACGTTTGAAACCCTCGTTGATGTCGGCGAGCTTGTAGGTGCGGCTGATCAGGCCGTCGATGTTCAGGCGCTTTTCCATGTAGTGGTCGACCAGGATGGGGAAATCGAGATTGGGCCGCACCGAGCCGTAGAAGGTGCCGCTCATCGTCTTCTCGCCGAACACCATCTGCAGCGGCGAATAGGACGCCCGCGCCGTCGCCGCCGAGATACCGACAGCCACGCCATGACCGCCCGGCGCCAGAGCGTCGAAGGCCAGCGCCTGGGTTTTGTCGACGCTGACGGCGTCGAAGGAATAGTCGACACCCAGGCCGCCCGCGATTTCCTTGACCTTCTTGGCCGCGTCGTTTTCCTTGGCCGTGTTGATGGTATGCGTGGCGCCGAAGGTCTTGGCCATCTCCAGCTTGTTGTCGAGAATGTCGGCGGCGATGATCGTCGAGGCGCCCGAGAGCATGGCGCCCTGGATAGCGTTCAAGCCGACGCCACCGCAGCCGATTACCAGCACCGTGGAGCCCGCCTCGACCTTGGCGTGGCGCGTCACAGCGCCGACGCCGGTGGCGACGCAGCAACCGACCAGCGCTGCCTGCGCCCAGGGCATGTCCTTGCGGATCGGCACGACCATCTCTTCCGGCACGACCACTTCCTCGGCAAAGGTGCCGATGCGGGCCATCTGGTTGACGCCCTGGCCCTTGTGCTTGATGCGCAGCGTGCCGTCATAGAGCGAGCCCGGCGGCACCGAGGCGCGGCCGATGCAAAGAACGCTGCGGCCCTGCGTGCAGTAGCGGCAGCGCCCGCAATGCGGCCGGAAAGAGAAGATCACATGGTCGCCTGGCTTCACCGTGGTGACGCCCGGCCCGCATTCGAGGATCTCGCCCGCCGCTTCGTGGCCTGGCACGATCGGCAGGGGCGAGGGCCAGTCCCCGTTCATGACATGCCAGTCGCTCTGGCAGACGCCGGAGGCCTTCATTTTGACGCGCACTTCGAGTGCCTTGGGCGGGTCGAGTTCGCAGTCGAGGACCTGCAGAGGCTCGTTGGGCTTGAAGAGAATGGCGGCTTTCATTTTTTGTTTCCCTCGCTCGGCTTCATCGAGATGTCGCGGGCTTCGCTTTCATACGCCGCCAGACGCGCCAACCGGTCAGCAGGATCGCCCATAGGCCATAAACTGCAAGCGGCACGAGCAAGCTCGCGGCAAAATACTTTGCCGGAGCCGCGGCCGGATCGGAGGATATTTCAACGATGGGCGCGCCTTCGGCGCTGGCCAGACCATGTTCCTTCTCGGCCTCGAGTACAGCCGCCTCATAAAATCCGAGATCATAATCGCCCACGCGAACCGAACGATAGGCTTCGCGCCCGCTCTTCTTCAGGCAATCGGATCCATCCCGGCGCTCCGCCGAGCAGCCGATCCAGGCCGGCACGGGCTCGCTGCGTTGCCAGCCGCGCGGAACGAGCGGCATGACATGGTATAGATAGTGATGGACCCTCGGGCCCGCTCCGCCGGTCGAGGTGGTTCGCGATGCGCTGGCGGCAAGGGCCTGCACCGCGCGGACATCGCCGACGATGAATCGCGTGGCCTCTGGATGGCGCGGCATTTCGACGACCGAGTCGAGCGTGACGACGGTTCCCCGCGCCAGCTCCATGTAGCGGTCGTAGGTGACCTGGCTGCCGATAACTCCCGCCATGGCAAAGAAGCCGGTGATCACCAATGCCACGCTCTTCCAGCGGTACATCGTGAAAAACCCAAGGAGCACCGGCAGAAACAAGCCTACGTAATTTGCCAGCAGCGGCAGCACGTTCGCCAGGAGCAGAGGCACGACGGTACTGACGGCGAAGAGCAGAAATCCGTGCACGAGCAGCGGTCCCAGCGGATCCGGTCGCTCCACCGATGCCGGCGTCGCGAGGGCGGGCGTTACCGGTTGGGGCGGCGATGGGGCCGGCCGGGCGGCCGGACCGCCTCGCGATGCCGCGCGATGGGTTCCCGGAGGTGTTCCTGAGGGCTTCTCCGGGCGCGCCTCCGAAGGCGGCGATTTATCGTACGTTCGCCACGGATCGGGAAGCGCCCGGGCTGCCCGGGAGCGCTTGAGATATGCCTGTTCGGCCGCGATCCGGTTGCGTTCTTTCTCAACAGACTCCTGCGCACGAGCCTCGCGCAGTGCCCCGACCGCGGCCAGAACCCGCGCCCAACCCGCGGGGTCGCGCGCTTCGATCGCGTCCCTCAGTGCGGCAAGCACCTCCGCGGGCACATCCGTCTCGTCCGGTCCAAAGGCCAGGAATTCGAGGATCGGCTGGTCGGACGCCCCGCCCATATCGTGCGGCCTGTCCAAAATCCATGTGATGTCGGCGTCGCCGAGGATCGCCTCATACCGATCGGGTCGCTCGCCCCATTTCCAGGTTCGTGGCGCCTCGGCTGCCGCTCCGCCCCTGGTATTCATGTGAGCCGGCGCCGCTGCTTGAAATCGACGAGCTTCGCCTTCAACGAATCCGTCGGGTTCGACAGGCTGCCTCGATCGACGCTGTAGTTACACGCGGTCAGGGCTTTCAGCGGCTTGGTCGCCGCCCAGGCCAAGAAGGCGTCGAACACGTCATCGACCATGCCACCGGTGAATTCGATCGCCGTCAGCGGCACGTCGTGGAACGTCGCGGCGCATTCCTGCACGCTGGCGACGTCGGGAAAGATGCTCTCGGCTTCGTCGAAATGGGCAGCGCGGCTGAGCGGCAACAGCCAAGAGGCTTTGTTTTTCAGGAAGCCATGGTAGCTCAGGTCGCTTCCGGTTTGAGGGCCGCCATATTCATAGCTGCCGTTGACCTCGGTGAGCATGAACCATTCATGATGGGCCCGACGCATCTCGTCGGGCCACGACGCCAGCGCCTCGTTGGCCAGGACGAGCAGTGCCGCCTTCTCCACCGCGCCCGACCTCAGGCGCTCGGCCTCGCCGTTCAGCCATTTGCCGAATGCGCTGAAATGCTCATGCGGCCGGTAGAAGTCGGCGTTCCGGCGCATTTCAGCGGCAGTCACGCCAGGGCCGGCCTGCAAACGCTTCTCGAATTCGTCGCGCAGCCTGTCCGTCTGCCCCGACCAGCCGTCGAGCCAGTTCGTCGCGATTCGGATATCCTGCCGATTGGTCATCTCAACAGCACCAGGCTTGGACGCCCACCTCCGGCGTGATAGGCCAGCGTCGTGGCGATGTCCTGGCGGCGCGCGCAGCGAATGCCTTCGTCGTAATCGTGCGCCAGCACATGTTGCGCGGTAAGCCACACGCCGAAGCGCACCCGACCCGATTGCAGATCGGCTTCGACCTTTTCCGCCTTCAGCTTCAGGCGCCGGGCCAGCCAATAGAGACCCGCCGGAAGAAGCGTCATTCCCAGCGTGATCGCGATGCCTTCGCTTCGGAAGTGCCCGCTGCTCAGGGAATCGAAGCAGGTTGCCGCGAACAGACCCAGTGCGCCGATCAGTAGCACCAGCGCCATGATGGTGGCAATCCGGAACGGATTGCCGATGCGCCGATGGCTCGGGAGATGCCACACGCCTTCGGGCGGCGGCGCGTGCAACAGCGCGCGCATATCGGCGGGCAGGTCGTTCTCGACACGCAGGATAAGGCTCTCAGCCATGCGAGGCGCCCTTGAACATCTTCGGCAAGGCGATGTCGATAGCGAACAGAACCATGGGCACGCCAAGCAGCTCGACCCTTGTCGCCGCCGCCTTCCCGCAGAAGAGGGTATGCAGCCCGATGGTCGCAGCCGGGCCTTGCGTCATCTCGACCGCGCAAGGATGGTAGACGAAAGCATGGATTTTCCGCATTGCGTCATGCCGCCTCAAACCGGCAACCGGCTTCGGATACCCGCCAAAGTATCGTGATCGGCATTCGAAGTCGCCTGCATCCTGTATTCGCCCCAGTCCGGGTCAAAGATTGGCAACCGCGAAAGTATCGACGGTTGCATGCGGCCCGCGTCCATCGGAATATCGTGTCCCAGGGGTGTGCGACGGACCGGGAGAAGCCCATGACACGAACATTGCTCGCTCTTGCCTTGTCGATCGGCTGGGCGTTGCCGGTGTTGGCCGACGGCTGCTACATCTGCAATTCGGGCAGCGCCTGCGGCCAGTACTGCCGCTACACCGGCTCCGACAACGGCGACAACCGCAAGAAGTGCATCAACGCCGGCTGTACCATTGGCGGCACAGCCTCTTGCCCGAGTGGCGCCAACATCAAGGTATGCCACAGCGAGCTTTCTCCGCTCGAACGGCTATACGAGTTGGCGACCTTCGCGCAAAGCGCTCCATAATACGACGGATTACGCCTTCGCTTGACCGCTCACGGGAAGCGCGTTCAACTCTGTCCATTCTCAAGAGCGAAAATCGCCTGAGTAATCTCCTGGGGAGGAGACCGAGATGAACGCTGTGAAACGTCGCACGATTCTACAGGGCGCTGGCGCCCTCGCCGCTGGTTCCTTCGCCACCCCGGCCCTCGGCCAGGGCAAGGGGCCTTATGCCGGCACCACGATCAATGCCTCGTGCTTCCAGACGACCTATTTCGAATACCTCAAGAGCTACTTCCCGGAATTCGAGGCCAAGACCGGCATCAAGGTGAACTTCACCATGCAGGCCTTCCCCGTCTACAACCAGCGTACCGACCTTGAGCTCTCGACCAAGGGCTCAGCGATCGACGTCTGCAACTGCACCTTCATCTATTCGGGCCGCTGGATCGGCGCCGGCTGGTTCACAAACCTCGACACCTTCACCAAGGACGCCAAATACACGCCAGCCGAATGGGCGCCCGAGGATTTCGCGGGCGGCCCGCAATCGGCGATGAAGAATTCCAAGGGCGAGACCTATGCCTTCTCGTGGGAAGGCGGCGCCATGATCCTGAGTGCGGCGCGCTTCGACCTGATCGAGAAGACAGGCCTCGGTCTGCCCAAGACTTTCGACGAGCTGATCAAGGTCTGCGACGCCGTCCACAACAAAGAGAACGTCGCGGCCTTCACCGCCGACAAGCTGCATCACTGGAACTGGATTCCCTACCTGATGGGCATGGGCGGCAATGTCTTCAAGGCGCCGCCGGAGAACCTGACGCCGACGCTGACCACGCCGCAGGCCGCCAAATCGGCCGAGTGGTACGCGAACCTGTTGATGAAATACGGACCGGACGGGTTGCTGTCCTACTCCGACGACCAGGCGATGCGCTCGCAGATGTCGGGTCGCGCCAACATGCGCACACAGGCGATCACCTGGAGCGTGCCGCTGGCCAAGCATGCCGAGAGCACGGTGCAGAAGACGGTGCGCTACGGCCTGATGCCGGCCGGGCCGGACGGCAATTTCCCCGGTTCCAACAGCCACGGCCTTGGCATTCCCGCCGGCTCCAAGAAGAAGGAAGCCGCCTGGGAATTCATCAAGTGGGCGCTGTCCAAGGAGACGATCGCCATGGTCGTGAAGAACCACGGCTATCCCAGCGTCTGCCGCCTGTCGGTGATCAAGAGTCCGGAGTTCAAGAGCGTGCTGACCCTGAACGGCCAGGACGTGGCCTCGCTCTACCTCGAGGTGCTCGAGCTTGGCGGCAAGACCGGCTACATGAAATATCGCACTGTGCCGGTCTATCCGCAGGTCGGCGACAAGATCAACAAGGCAATCGAGCGTATCGCCACCAAGCAGGCCACGGCAACCGAGGCGCTGAAGCAGGCGCAGGCCGAGGCGATCCAGGATCTGCAGAAGGCCGGGATCAAGGTTGACATCTAGAGCCAGCGGCTTCGCGCGCCATCAACAGCGTTTCTTCATCTGGTGCGTGGCGCCGTCGCTGGCGGTGCTGGCGGTCATCACGCTGCTGCCGTCGCTCTACCTGCTGGCCACCAGCTTCACCCAGCTCAGCCTGACGCGGCCCGAGACGCTGTGGGATTTCTCCCAGCCGCTGGAGAGCTATCGCCAGCTCTGGGTCGATTCGCGGCTGCACAATTCGGTCTGGGTGCAGATCAAGCTGTCGTTCTGGACGGTGCTGTTCCAGCTGCTGATCGGACTCGGTCTGGCGCTGCTGCTCAACATCAAGTCGCGGCTGCTCGAAGCGCTGCGCACGGTGTTCCTGATCCCGATGGTGCTGCCGCCCATCGTCGTGGCGATCATCTGGAAGGTCATCTACACGCCCGATATCAGCCCGATGCACGGCATCTTCAAGGCCATCGGCTGGAACGTGCCGGCACTGATCACCGATCCCGACTGGGCACTGACCTCAATCATCATCGCCGACACCTGGGAATGGTTTCCCTTCACCATGCTGATGGTGCTGGCCGCGCTGCAGATGATCCCGCAGGAGCTGCTCGACGCCGCCAAGGTCGATGGCGCCTCGCCCTGGCAGGTGACGCGCCACGTCACGCTTCCCTTCATCACGGGCATCCTGCTGGTTGCCGGGTTGTTTCGGCTCATCGACTCGATCAAGGCCTTCCCGCTGATCTTCATCCTGACCGATGGCGGGCCGGGCAGCCTGACGGAGGTGACGAACTATTACTCCTACCTGCAGGCCTTCAATTTCTCCTACCTCGGCTTCTCCAGCGCCATCACCGTCATGCTGCTGGCCGCGTCCATCGCATTGAGCTGGGTGATCGTGCGTCTTGTCGGATGGGGCGCCCGTGTCGAGTAGTGCCACCCGCAAACGCCGCGACCGCTGGCTGGTGAAGGGTTTCGTCCTCGTCCTGGCCTTCCTGGCGCTAAGCCCCTTCCTCTGGCTGCTGCTGATGAGCTTCAAGACCAATGCCGAGATCTTTCGCTTCCCGCCGCGCCTGTTCTTCCCGGCGACCCTGGAGAATTACGCCGCCCTCTGGACCTCGGAATTCCGCAACTCCTTCCTCAACAGCCTGGTCGTGGCCGTCGTATCGACCGGCCTGTCGCTGCTGATCGGCGTGCCGGCGGCCTACGCCCTGTCGCGCTGGACGACGCGCGGCGGCGGCACCATCACGCTGTGGATCCTGGCCAGTCGCATGGCGCCACCGATTGCCTTTACCATCCCCTACTTCCTCGTCTACCGGCACCTCGAGCTGCTCGATACGCTGACCGGCCTGGTCATCATCTACCTCACCTTCAATCTCTCGCTGGTGATCTGGATGATGCGGCCGTTCTACGACCAGCTGCCGCGCTCGCTGGAGGAAGCCGCCTGGATCGACGGCGCCACAATGTGGCAGGGCTTTACCCGCATCATCCTGCCGCTCTCCGGGCCCGGTCTCGCGGCCACCGCCATCCTTTGCTTCCTCTTCGCCTGGAACGATTTCTTCTTCGCCCTGATCCTGACCCGTACCGAAGCAATGACGGCGCCTGTGGCGGTGGTGAACTTCATGAACTACGAAGGCTGGGAATGGGGTCGCATCGCCGCCGGCGGCACCATGATCATGCTGCCGGTGCTGGTCTTCTCCTTCGTCGTGCGCAAGTATTTGGTACACGGGCTGACGGGCGGCGCGTTGAAGGGGTAATCGATATGGCCAAGGTTCTTCTCATCACCGGCGGCGCCTCGGGCATCGGCGCCGAGACGGCGCGACGCGCGGCAACTCGCGGCTACAGCATCGCCATCAACTACCGCACGCGCGACGTGGAGGCCAAGAAAGTCGTGGCGGCTGTCGAGGCCGCCTTTGGCAAAAATACCGATGCCAAGGCCATCGCCATCAAGGCCGACATGGCCAGCGAAGCCGACATCGTGAAAATGTTCGAAGAGACCACCAAGGCGCTTGGGCCGATCACGCATCTGCTGAACAGCGCCGGCATCAGCGTCCGCTCCCGCGTCGACGAGTTCGACGCCAAGGTGCTGGCCAACCTGTTCGCGACCAACGTCACCGGCCTGATGATCTGCTGCCGGGAGGCGGCCAAGCGCATGTCGACCAAGCATGGCGGCACGGGTGGCTCGATCGTCAATGTCTCGTCGATGGCGGCCACGCTGGGCGGGCGTTCGCTGTCCTCAGCCTACGGCGCGAGCAAGGGCGCGGTCGACGCCTTCACCAAGGGCTTCGCCCGCGAGGTCGCGGCCGAGGGTATCCGGGTGAACTCGCTGCGGCCCGGCATGGTGCTGACGGAAATGACCGAAGGACGGTTGAAGGATCCGGCGTTCAAGAAGAGCATCGAGGCGTCGATCCCGATCCGCCGCGTGGGCGAGTCGCGCGAGATCGCGGATGCGGCTCTCTGGCTGCTCTCGGATGAGGCTTCGTTCATCACCGGCGCGATGCTCGATGCGTCGGGCGGCGGGTATTTGATTTAGCAAGCGCGTTTCATAACGCGCTGGCGAGCGGCAGCGCATTCATATGCGCGGGAGCTCGCGCGGCGCGGAACGGACAAGAAAAGAGGCGCCGGGTTGCGGCGCCTCGGTTCTTTCTGCTCTGTGCGGGCTCTCGCGCATGTGAATGCGCTACCGCCCGCCGGCGTGCAACTAGTTGCGCGCCTTATCGACCAACGCCTTTTCCTTGATCCACGGCATCATGTCGCGGAGCTTGGCGCCGATCTCCTCGATGGGATGCTCGGCCATCTTCTTGCGCATGGCCTTGAACGAGGCCTGGTTGACCTTGTTCTCCAGCATCCAGTCGCGCGCGAAGCGGCCTGACTGGATATCGGCCAGCACGCGCTTCATCTCGGCCTTGGTCTCGTCGGTGACGATGCGGGGGCCCGAGCGGTACTCGCCGTATTCGGCGGTGTTGGAGATCGAGTAGTTCATGTTGGCAATGCCGCCCTCGTAGATCAGGTCAACGATCAGCTTCACTTCGTGCAGGCACTCGAAGTACGCCATCTCCGGCGCGTAGCCCGCCTCGACCAGCGTCTCGAAGCCGGCCTTGATCAGCTCGACCAGGCCGCCGCAGAGCACGACCTGCTCGCCGAACAGGTCGGTCTCGCACTCTTCCTTGAACGAGGTCTCGATGGTGCCGGCGCGACCGCCGCCGATCGCCGACGAATAGCTGAGGCCGATCTCGAGCGCGTTGCCCGAGGAGTTCTGCGCCACCGCGACGAGGCAGGGCACGCCGCCGCCCCGCACGTACTCGGAGCGCACCGTGTGGCCGGGGCCCTTGGGAGCGATCATGAAGACGTCGATGTCCGGACGCGGCGTGATCAGATTGAAGTGCACGTTGAGGCCGTGCGCGAAGGCGAGTGCGGAGCCCGGGCGCATATTGGGGCCGAGGTCGTTGGTGTAGATGTCGCCCTGCAACTCGTCGGGCGCCAACACCATGATGATATCGGCCCATTTGGCGCCATCGGCCGGGTTCATCACCGTGAAGCCGCTGCCTTCGGCCTTCTTGATCGTGGCCGAGCCGGGCTTGAGCGCGATGCGCACGTCCTTCACGCCCGAGTCGCGCAGGTTCATGGCATGGGCATGGCCCTGGCTACCGTAGCCGACTACCAGGACCTTCTTCCCCTTGATCAGGTTCACGTCGGCATCGCGATCGTAATAGACACGCATCTCAATTCTCCCTTTCAGATTCTCGAATAGCCTTTAGCGTTCGGTCATTAGCGGTCCATCTGCGCAAGGCGCAGGCCGAGAAGGCCCAACGCACCGCCCATGATCCTGGCGAGGTCCACGGCTAGAACGCTTCGCCGCCGCGCGACATGGCGACGATGCCGGTGCGGGCGACGTCGACGCGGCCCAGTGACTCCATCAACCCGACGAAGGTCGCGACCTTCTCGGAATTGCCGGTGACCTCGAAGACGAAGGAATCGGCCTTGGCGTCGATCACCTTGGCGCGGAAGACATCGGCCAGCTGCAACGCCTCGGCGCGCTTGTCGCCGGTGCCCTTGACCTTCACCAGCGCCAGCTCGCGCTCGATATGCGGGCCCTCGACCGTGAGGTCGCGCACGCGATAGACCGGCACCAGGCGGTCGAGCTGCGCCTTGATCTGCTCGATGATCATCGGCGTGCCCTTGGTCACGATGGTGATGCGCGACTGGCTCTGCCTGGCGTCGGTTTCGGCCACCGTCAGGCTCTCGATGTTGTAGCCGCGCCCCGAGAACAGGCCGACGACGCGGGCGAGAATGCCGGGCTCGTTGGCGACCAGGACGGAGATGGTGTGCGCCGCGGTGGCGGCTGCTGGGGGACTCATACCAGCGCCAGCCCTTCGTCCGACAGCTTGCCGGCCTTGTCGTCGGGCCCCAGCAGCATCTCGTTATGCGCCGCGCCCGAGGGGATCATCGGGAAGCAGTTTTCCTTCTGGTCGACGACGACGTCAACGATGACCGGCCCCTTGATGGCGATCATCTCCTTGATCGTCTCGTCGAGCTTCGAGGGTTCGAAAACACGCAACCCGTGGCCACCGAAGGCTTCCGCCAGCTTCACGAAATCAGGCAGCGATTCCATGTAGCTCTCGGAGTAGCGGCTGCCGTGCAGCAGCTCCTGCCACTGCCGCACCATGCCCATGTACTGGTTGTTGAGGATGAAGATCTTCACCGGCAGGCGATACTGCGCCACCGTCGAGAGCTCCTGAATGTTCATCAGGATCGAGGCCTCGCCCGCCACGTCGATGACCAGCGCCTCGGGATGGGCGATCTGCACGCCGACGGCGGCCGGGAAGCCGTAGCCCATGGTGCCGAGGCCACCCGAGGTCATCCAGCGGTTGGGTTGCTCGAACTTGAGGAACTGCGCCGCCCACATCTGGTGCTGACCGACTTCGGTCGTGATGTAGGGGTCGAGGTTCTTGATGTGATGATAGAGCCGCTCGAGCGCGTATTGCGGCTTGATCGTCTTCTTGTCGACCTTGTAGGCGAGGCAGTTGCGGGCGCGCCATTCCTCGATCTGCGCCCACCAGGCCTTGAGCGCCTTGGTGTCGATCTTGGGGTCGCGCGCCTTCCACGCATTGATCATCGCTTCGAGCACCAGCGTGGCGTCGCCCACGATCGGCAGGTCGACGCGCACGTTCTTGTTGATCGACGACGGGTCGATATCGACATGGATCTTCTTCGAACCGGGCGAGAAATGCGTCAGGTTGCCGGTGATGCGATCATCGAAGCGCGCGCCGATGTTGATCATGACGTCGCAGCCATGCATCGCCAGGTTCGCCTCGTAAGTGCCGTGCATGCCCAGCATGCCGAGAAACTGTTTGTCCGACGCCGGGAAGGAACCGAGCCCCATCAGCGTGTTGGTCAGGGGATAGCCCGTCATATGGACGAACTGCGCCAGCAGCTTGCTGGCCTTGGGGCCAGAATTGATCACGCCGCCGCCGACGTAGAAGACCGGCCGCTTGGCCTTGGCGATCAGCTCGATGGCCTGCTCGATCTTCGCCGGGTCGGGCTTGGTCTGCGGACGGTAGCCCTTGTGCTCGAATACGGCCTTCGACGGCGCCACGTACGCGTGCTTGTTCATCAGCACGTCCTTGGGCAGGTCGACGACGACCGGACCGGGACGGCCGGAGCGCGCCACGTAGAAGGCCTCGTGGACGACGCGGGCGAGATCGCTCACTGCCTTCACCAGGTAATTGTGCTTGGTGCAGGGCCGCGTGATGCCGGTCGTGTCGGCTTCCTGGAAGGCATCGTTGCCGATCAGATGCGTCGGCACCTGGCCGGTCAGGCAAACGATCGGAATGGAATCCATCAGGGCGTCGGTCAGGCCGGTCACGGCATTGGTGGCGCCCGGGCCCGAGGTCACCAGCACGACGCCGACCTTGCCGGTCGAGCGGGCATAACCTTCGGCGGCATGGACGGCAGCCTGCTCGTGGCGGACCAGGATGTGACGCAGGCGGTTCTGCTTGAAGAGCGAGTCGTAGATCGGCAGGACGGCGCCGCCGGGATAGCCGAAGACGACCTCGACATCCTCGTCGATCAGGGCTTTCACCAGCAGATCGGCGCCCGTCGTCTCGGCGATGGCCGATGCGATGGGCTGGGCGGTCTCATCGGGCCTCTTCACGACACTCTCCCCCTGACAAATGTGCCGCAAACGGGGTTTGCGGCGGCGCGGAACATAAGGGCGAGGGTTAGGGGGGTCAACCCAAAATCAGCATCAAACGTAAAGTTTCAGACCTCCATTTTGGTCAAAAATTGCGCGGCCGGTTCAATCCCTTGCCGGGAGGCGGGGTCCACCACCAAATCTGGTTTCATCTGCCCTCGGAACCACGTCATCTGGCGTTTGGCATATTGGCGGGTGTGATCGATGGCGATGCGGCGCACATCGTCGATCGATTGCTCGCCCCGGAAATAAGCAAACAGCTCGGGTGCGCCATGGGCCTTGAGGCCGGGGCAGCGCGGATCGGGCTGGCGGTCGAAGACGGCACGGGCCTCCGCAATCACGCCCTCTGCAAGCATGGCGTCGAAGCGGGTGGCGATGCGGGCGCGCAGCCAGGCGCGGTCGGGCGACAGCAGGACGGTGGTGAAGCGCCAGGGCAGCGGCGCGCCGGGATCTTCCGCCTGCTGCCAGACACTGAGCGCCGTGCCGGTCGCCTGCAGCACCTCCCAGGCGCGGACATGGCGCTGCCGGTCGCCGGTCTTGAGCTTCTCGACGATAGCCGGATCGCGCTCGGCAAGGCGTGCGCGGAAGGCATCGCCGCCCATCTCGGCCCATTCCGCGTTGGAGCGCTCGCGGATTTCGACCGGCACATCGGGAATCGAGGCAAAGCCTGTCATCAGCGCCTTGAGGTAGAGTCCCGAGCCACCACACAGGATCGGCACCTGCCCTGCCGCATGGGCGCGCTCGATCTCGGCGGTGGCCAGCCTGCGCCAGCGTCCGGCGTTCAGCGTGTCTTCCAGCGGCAGCACGCAATAGAGCGCATGCGGGACGCGGGCGCGTTCCCCGGCCGAGGGCTGCGCCGTCAAGATCGGAAAGGCGTCGTAGGTCTGCATGGCGTCGGCATTGATCACCACGCCGTTGCGTTTGGCGGCCACATCGAGCGCGAGCGCCGACTTGCCGCTCGCCGTCGGCCCGGTGACCACGATGACTTCATTTTGCGCCATGACGCGCGGAACGTTGCAAATCCCCACCCCCACCGCTAGAGCCGAGGCGTGAAAAACATTCTCGTCCTCATCGCCAATCCCGCCCGCGCCACGCTCGACGCCGCGACGGTGCAGGCCGCCATCGAAATCCTGCGCTCGGGCGGCGCCCGTGTCGGCACGCCCGACTGGCTGGCCGCCAACATCGCCTGCGACATTCCCTTCGATGGCCCCGCCTCGGCCGTGACGCTGCCCGGTGTCGATGCGATCGCGGTTGCCTCGGCGGACCGGCGCAAGAAGCTGCTCGTGGCCGATATGGAATCGACCATGATCGAGAACGAGATGCTGGACGAGCTGGGCGACTTCCTGGGTCTGCGCGAGAAGATCTCCGGCATCACCGCGCGTTCGATGAATGGCGAGATCGATTTTCCCACCGCGCTGGCCGAGCGCGTGCTGCTCTTGAAGGGGCTACCGACGACGAAGCTCGCCGAGGCCGCGCACCGCATCCGCTACACGCCGGGTGCGGCGACGCTGGTCGCCACCATGCGCAAGTCGGGCGCCTATTGCGCCCTCGTCTCCGGCGGCTTCACGTTCTACACGGCGATGGTACGCGCCAAGCTCGACTTCGACAGCGACCAGGCCAATCGCCTGGCCGAGGAGAACGGCACGCTGGCGGGTTTCGTCCATCCGCCGATCCTCGACCGCGACGCCAAGCTGGTGGCGCTCAACCGCCTCTGTGCCGAGCATAAACTGACGATCGCCGAAGCGGCGGCGGTGGGCGATGGCGCCAACGACCTCGCCATGCTGAAGGCCGCCGGCCTCGGCGTCGCCTTCCATGCCAAGCCCGCCGTCGCCGTGCAGGTCGCGGCCCGCGTCGACCACGGAGATCTCACATCCCTGCTCTATCTGCAGGGCTATAAACGAAGCGATTTTTTGGAGGTACCCAACCCATGACCGACGCCACCGAGATCGTGCTGGCCAAGCGTCCCGCCGGCGATGTCACCGCCGATTGCTTCCGCAAGACCACGACCAGGCTGCCGCCGCTGGCCGAAGGCCAGGTGCTGGCCCGCACACGCTATCTCTCGCTCGATCCCTATATGCGGCCACGCATGACCGAGCTGCACAGCTACACGCCGGCTTTCGAGATCGACAAGCCGCTGACCGGCGGCGCCGTCTCGGAGATCGTCGAGTCGAAGAATCCGCGCTTCGCCAAGGGCGACACGGTGCTGGGCATGATGAACTGGGCGACGCTTACGGTTCACGACGGCAAGGGGTTGCGAAAGATCGACCCCAACGCCGCGCCGCTGCCCGCCTATCTCGGCGTGCTCGGCATGCCGGGCTTCACCGCTTGGTACGGCATGACGCAAATCTGCAAGCCCAAATCAGGCGAGACCGCGTTCGTCTCGGCCGCCACCGGCGCCGTCGGCCAGGTCGCGGGCCAGCTCGCCAAGATCGCCGGCGCGCGTGTCGTCGGCTGCGCCGGCGACCAGGACAAATGCGACTGGGCGGTGCGCGAGGCGGGTTACGACGCCTGCTTCAACCACCGCACCGAGCGCGACTACGGCTCCGTGCTGGCCAAGCTGGCGCCGCGCGGCATCGATTCGGATTTCGAGAATGTCGGCGGGCGCATCTTCCACGCCGTCTTCGAGAAGCTGAACAATTTCGGCCGCGTCGCTTTCTGCGGCGCCATCTCGGAATACCAGGACAAGGAGCCGATCGCCGGCCCCCCCAAGATGTTCGCCATCGTGCAGCGCCGCCTCACCATCCAGGGCTTCATCATCTCCGACCACGGCGGGTTGATGAACGACTTCGTCCACGAGGTCGGTGGCCATCTGAAGAGCGGCGCTCTGAAGGCCCGCGAGACGGTGGTCGACGGATTGGAGCGGGCGCCCACGGCTTTCATGGGCCTGCTCAAGGGCGAGAATTTTGGCAAGCTGGTGGTGAAGGTCGCTTAACTCTGCGGACCGCGGGCGTCTCGCCCGCCTCATGAGAATAGTCTGAGCGGGCGAGACGCCCGCGGTCCGCAGTGAAGAAAGAATGCGCCACGGAGTGGCGCGCTCCAATGCGACGGGCCGGAGGCCCGCCCGTAATTACTTCGTGAGACGCAGCGCTGCGAACCTGGGGTCGCCCTGGCGTTCGACGAAGAGCAGGACCGAGCGCTTCTTTTGCGCTTGGAGCTTGGCCACGATCTCGGTGACTTCGCCCGGTGTCGTGACGGGCTTCTGGTCGACTTCCAAAATCACGTCGCCGGCCTGCAGCTGTTTCTCGGCGGCGGGGCTGTTGGCGGCGATCTTTGTGATCACCACACCCTTGACGTTGTCGCTGAGGCCATACTTCTCGCGCAGCTGGTCGGTGACCTTCTGCAGCGTCAGGCCAAGCTGTTCGATGCTCGAGGAGACCGGTTGGTCGGCTTCCGGCGGCTTCTTCGGAGCAGCGCCTCCGGGAGCGGCGGCGTTCTGCTTCTCGGCTTCTTCCTGCTCGCCAATGCGCAGCTTGAAGGGTTGCTCCTTGCCGGCGCGCCAGACGGTGATGTCGACGGTGCTGCCGACGCGGGCATTGGCGACCAGGCGCGGGAAGCGGCGCAGGTCGGGCACTTCGGCGCCGGCGAAGGTCAGGATGATGTCGTTGCGCTTGAGGCCGGCCTTGGCGGCCGGGCCGTCGGCGATGACGTTGGCCACCAGCACGCCGCGCGCGCGATCGAGGCCGAAGCTATCGGCGATGTCGTCGGTGACGCTCTGGTAGCTGACGCCGATCCAGCCGCGCTTGACGCGGCCGAACTCGCGCAGGCTTTCGGCGACCTGCCTTACGAGATTGGACGGGATCGAGAAGGCGAGTCCGGCATTGGTGCCGGAAGGCGAATAGATCGCGGTGTTGACGCCGATCACTTCGCCATCGGCATTGAACAGAGGACCACCCGAGTTGCCCTTGTTGATGGCGGCGTCGGTCTGCAGGTAGTCGTCGAGCGATTCGCTGCCCAGCGAACGGCCGCGCGCCGAGATGATGCCGGCGGTGACCGAATGGCCGAGGCCGAAGGGATTGCCGATGGCGACAACCCAGTCGCCGACGCGGCCCTTGTCGGAATCGCCGAACTTGGCGAAGGGCATCGGCTTCTTGTTCGGCGGCTCGACCTTGAGCACCGCGACATCGATGCGGCTGTCGGAGCCGATCAGCTTGGCCTTGAGCTGCGTGTCGTCGCGCAGGATGACGGTGATGTCCTCGGCGCCCTGGATCACGTGATTGTTGGTGATGATGTAGCCATCGCCATCGATGATGAAGCCCGAGCCCAGCGAGGTGCCGCCGCGGCGCTTCTGCTCGTCGCCGCCCTTCTTGTCGAAGAACTCCTTGAACAGTTCCTCGAAGGGCGAGCCCGGCGGCAGTTGGGGCATGTCGCGCAGGCGCGGTCCCTGCTGCGGCATGGCCTGCGTCGTGGTGATATTGACGACGGTCGGCATCAGCTTGTCGACCATGTCGGCGAAGCTTTGCGGGGCGTCGCGCGCCACCGCCGGCTGCACCGGCACGGAACCCAACGCCAAGCCCAACACGGTCACGGCGGACAGGGCCACAGACCTAACAACGCCTTGATAATTCGACAAAATCACGGTCGACCTCCAACGGGCGGCAGAGCCTTCAGGTCGACTACGGCCGACGCCGCGCGTCACGATTGTTTCTATAGGAGCGCGTGTTGCGGCGCAAACTCCGACAGCCAAATGTTGCTGGATATTTCAGCTATTTGAAGAGCTGGCCGTAAAAGCAGCAAGGGCTGTGACTTGTCGGTCACAGCCCCCGTCTTGAGTCAGGTCGCGTGAGAATTACTTCTTGGCCGGAGCCAATCCCGCCGGATCGTTGAAGTAGCGGAAGAAGTCGCTGTCGGGGCTCAGGATCATGGTCGACCCGCCCGAGGCGAAGGACTTGCGATAGGCCTCGAGACGGCGGTTGAAGGCGTAGAAGTCCTTACCGCGATTATAGGATTCGGCGTAGATCCGCGTCGCTTCGGCTTCCGCCTCGCCCATCGTGACCTGGGCCTTCTGGCCGGCATCGGCCTTCAGCACCGAGACCTCGCGGTCGGCGGTGGCGGTGATGCGGGCCTTCTCCTCGTCGCCCTCGGCGCGGAGCTGGCCAGCCTCGCGTTCGCGATCGGTCTTCATGCGGTTGAACACCGAGGCCGAGTTGGCCTGCGGCAGGTCGGCCCGCTTGAGGCGCACGTCCTGGACCTCGATGCCCAGCTCCTTGGTCTTGACGTTCACCCGCCGCGTGATGTCCTCCATCAGCGTGGCGCGCTGATCGGTCAACACGGCATGCAGGGGCACCGAACTGAGCGCACTGCGGATTTCCGAGTTGATCAGCGAGTCGAGCAGCCCGCGCAGCGTCGGCTCGCCGCCCGGAATGGTCTGGGCATAGAGCTTGGCGTTGACGATGCGGAAACGGGCATAGGCGTCGACCACCAGGCGTTTCTGGTCGCCGGCGATGATCTCGAACTCCTCGGCTTCGTAGTCAAGCAGGCGCCGGTCGATGCGCTGGATGTCCTGGATCAGCGGTAGCTTGGCGTAGAGGCCGGGCTCGGTCTTGGGCTCGCCGACAAGGGCGCCGAACTGGCGGACCAGCACCTGGCGGGTCGGATCGACGCTGTAGAAGGTCTGGGTGATCAGAAAGCCGACAACGGCCAGCCCGATCAGGATGAAGATCGCACGCGTGCTCATCGGGTGGCTCCCTGCGCCTGGGGCTGTCGCGGCGCGGGCGAGGCCGGCTGGTTGGAGCGCAGCTCCGGCAGCGGCAGATAGGGCAGCACGCCCGGCCCGCCGGCGGTCTTGTCGATCAGCACCTTGTTCACGCCGCGCAGCACCTCTTCCATGGTTTCGATGTAGAGGCGCTCGGTGGTGATCTCCTTGGCCTTTTCGTACTGATCGTTGACCTGGGTGAAGCGCTGCGCATCGCCGCGGGCGCGGGCCAAGGTCTCGGCCTTGAAGGCCTCGGAACGCTGGATAATGGCCTCGGATTCACCCTTGGCGCGGGGCAATACCTGGTTGCGGTAGGTATTGGCCTCGTTGATCAGCTTTTCCTTGTCGGCGCGGGCCGCCTGGACGTCGCGGAAGGCGGCGATGACCTCCTGCGGAGGGTCGACGCGCTGCAGCTGGATCTGGGCGATGCGGGCGCCCAGGCCGTAGTCGTCGAGCACACGCTGCAGCAGGTCCTTGGTGTCCTGCTCGATCTTGGAGCGGCCCTCGGTCTGGGCATATTGCAGGTTCGACTTGCCGATGATCTCGCGCATCGAGGCCTCGGCCGCGGCGCGGACATTCTCCTCGCCGTTGCGCACGGCAAAGGCGTATTTGGCGACGTCCTTGATCTGCCACAGCACGGAGAACTCGATGTCGACGATGTTCTCGTCGCCGGTCAGCATCAGGTTCTCGGTCGAGGTCAGCCGCGCGCCGCTGCGGTTGAAGGTCGACCGGTCCTGCGTCGTGCCGGCGCGCGCGCCGATCACGGTGCGGCGCTGATCCTGCACGTTGACGACGACGACATTGCCGATCGGCGCCGGCAGATTGTAATGCAGGCCGGGCTCGACCGGCTTGCCATAGGGCTTGCCGAAGACGAGCTGGATGGCCTGCTGGTTGGGCTGCACGCGGAAGAAGCCGGTGACCAGCCAGATCACCGCGCCGGCCAGCACGACGAGCACCAAGCCCTTCATGGTGCCGAAGCCGCCGGGGATGAGGCCCTTCAGGCGCTCCTGTCCCTTGCGGATGATTTCTTCCATATCGTTGGGCCGACGCGGACCGCCGCCGGTGCCGCGATTGCCGCCCCAGGGGCCGCCGCCGCCGCCGCTATTGTTATTGTTGCCGCCGCCCCCGCTACCCCAGGGGCCGCCGCTATTGTTGTTCCAAGCCATTAATTCACCTCAGCCAGCATCGCGAACCCCGGCGCAGCGGATTGCCTTCGGACGGGCATTGCCTTTGATTCCGGGCTGCGCAGCATATATGTGACCACACGACATCGTTCAATCAAGCGGCGAGCTTAATATTGCGCCGCGCCGAGAAACCGGCCCAGGGGGCAAGCGACATGGCGGAAATGACCGAATCGGCCGTTCGAGCCGTTTTGGAGGGCGTAATCGACCCGGCCAGCGGAAAGAGCGTCATTGCTCTCGGAATGGTGAGCGGCGTGGCGACACGCGCCGGGCACGTCGCTGTCACTCTCGAGGTCGATCCGGCGCGCGGCGCCGCCCTCGAACCCCTCCGTCTGGCCTGCGAACAGGCCGTCCGCGCCCTGCCGGGCGTGCTTTCGGCCACCGCCGTCATGACCGCCGAGCGTGCCGCCGCCAAGGCGCCGCCGCCGCCGGCCCACTCCCACGACCACAATCATGGCCATTCCCACGGTCCCGCCGGGGCCAAGCCGGCCGCCGCCGCGCCGGGTGGCGGGCGGATCGAGGTCAAGGGCGTGAAGCACATTATCGCCGTCGCCTCCGGCAAAGGCGGCGTCGGCAAGTCGACCACGGCCGTCAACCTGGCGCTGGGACTGATCGCCAACGGCGTGCGCGCCGGGCTTCTCGATGCCGATATCTACGGCCCGTCGATGCCGCGCATGCTGAACGTGAAAGAAAAGCCCGAATCGGCCGACGGCAAGATGCTGAAGCCGATCGTGCGCTTCGGCATGCCGACCATGTCGATCGGCTACATCGTGGCCGAGGACACACCGATGATCTGGCGCGGCCCGATGGTCTCGAGCGCGCTCGAGCAGATGCTGCGCGACGTGCAATGGGGTGAACTCGACGTGCTGGTGGTCGACATGCCGCCGGGCACCGGCGATGCCCAGCTGACGCTGGCACAGAAGGTGGCGCTGTCGGGCGCGGTGATCGTCTCGACGCCGCAGGACATCGCCCTGATCGATGCCCGCAAGGGCTTGAGCATGTTCCGCAAGGTCGCCGTGCCGGTGCTCGGCATCGTCGAGAACATGAGCTATTTCCTCTGCCCCTCCTGCGGCGAGCGTTCCGAGATCTTCGGCCATGGCGGCGCCCGCGACGAAGCCGAGAAGATGGGTGTGCCGTTCCTCGGCGAGGTGCCGCTGCATCTCGACATCCGCACGAGCTCCGACAGCGGCAATCCCATCGTCGCCTCGCAGCCCGACAGCCCGCACAGCGTCATCTACAAGAACATCGCCGGCCGCGTCTGGAAGCAGATCTCGGGCGAATCGCGGACCACGAGAACGGCGCCGCGCATCGTGATGCGCTAGGCGGGCGATGAGCCCCGGACTCTTTCGCTACGTCCTGGCGCTCATCGTCTTCGTCCACCATCTGTCGCGCCTGTCGCTGGGCAACATGGCGGTCTACGTCTTCTTCGTGCTGAGCGGCTACTGGATCCCCGCATGTGGCGCGACCGCTACGCGCCTTCGCCCCAGCCTCTGCGGACCTTCTACCTGTCGCGTTTCCTGCGGCTAGTGCCGGTCTTCGTGCTGGTCAACGCCTTCGCCCTGCTGGTCTGGACGCAGGCGGGCCGACCGACCGACATCTCCTTCCACGGGTCGATCAGCAACCTTTTCATCCTGGGCTACGGCAGCCTGCCGGCGCCGGCGCTGGCGCCGGCGTGGTCGCTCGATGTCGAGATGCAGTTCTATCTCGTGGCGCCCTTCCTGGTGCCACTGGTCCTGTGCTGGCCGCTGCCGTCACTGGCGCTGGCCACCCTCGCCACCTTGGGCAGCTTCACCCTCTCCGGCTTCGACTTTACGGTGGGCCTCGGGTTGATGCCCTCCTATCTGCTCTTCTTCGGCCTCGGCATGGCTGCCGCCCTGAAGAGTTGGCAGATCTCGCCGAGGCTCGCCCGACTGTCGCTGGCCGTCGGAGTCACCGTGCTTTGGGGACTGCTGCTGAGCGACGCCTATGGCCCGAGCGTCAATCTCCTGGCGGCACTGGCCTTCACGCCCTTCGCCCTCTCGACTGTTCAAAACGCATCGAGCCGCACCGACGCGATGTTCGGCGACATGAGCTACGTCCTCTACCTGCTGCACTGGCCTGCGGTCGTGATCCTGGGCGACCACGGTGGCAGCCTGCCGATGGCCGAGCGCCTGCCCTACGTGGCGGCGACGGTCCTGCTGACGCTGGCCGCGACCTGGGCGGTCTGGCGCTTCTTCGACCGGCCGCTCAACCGCTGGCGTTCGGTCCTGATCGAGCGGCGCCTTGCTAGCGCTTAGCCGCGCGACGGCTCTTCGGCTTGCCGATCATGCCATGCACGCCGATCATCGAGCCTGCGACCAGCTCGAGGGCGAGGAAGCGGCGTTCCTCGACCCAGCCGGGCAGCTGGATATTGAGCGCGAGATCGCGGCGGAAGCCGAACTGGTTGTAGTACTCGGGGTCGCCAACGAGGATGATGCGGCTGTGACCCTGCATCCGCGATTGCGCCATCGAGTGCCACATGAGGGCCTTGCCGTAGCCGAGGCCGCGCAGCTCGGGGGCGATGGCCAGCGGACCCAGCATGACGGCGGGCCAGCGGCCGGTCGTCGGGCCGGCAATCACGATCGGCCAATTGCGGATCGAGGCGACCATGCGGCCCTTGGAATCGATGGCTGCGAAGCAGAGGTCCTTGATCGGGCTCACGCCTTCGCGCAGGCGGTAGACGGTCTTCTGGCGGCGGTCGGGACCGAAAGCGGCCTCGTTCATCGCCTCGATGGCCTCGTCGTCGCGCACTCTTTCGCGCACGAGGCGCAGGCGGCCGGGCTTGCTCGCGGTGTTGATCATGCGGGGCGTTATGCCAGCGCCTGACCGCCAGCTCAACGCCGTCTGGCTTTTCGCTGGCATGGCCTTGGCGACGGCTCTGGGTTTGGCCTGGGTTTGGTCGGGCGCGCAGGCCTACTGGATCGAGGACGCCTATATCCACCTCGCGATGGCACGCAACGTCGTCGAACACGGCGTCTATGGCGTGACACCGCACGCATTCACCTCGTCGTCGTCGTCGCCGCTCTGGGTCGGAATGCTGGCGGCCGGCATGGCGCTGTTCGGCAGCGACGTGCGCATGGCGCTGGCGCTCGACATCGTCATGGCCGCCGTCTTCGCAGCCGTTGCCGCGCGCGTGCTGGCGAAGACCGACGCGCGGGTCGCCGCCGCCGCCGCCGCGCTGCTCGTGCTGACGATCGCGCCGATCCCGCTCGTCCTTTCCGGCATGGAGCATCTCGGCCACGCCGCCGCGATGGTGCTGGCCGTGTGGTGGCTCGCCCGCCGCCTCTCCGACGATGGCCCCAGGGAAGGCGCGCCGGTGAACGACACGGCGCTGCTGCTCCTGCTGCTCGCCCTGCCGCTGTGGCGCTACGAGAGCCTGTGGCTGCACGCGCTCGGCACGGCGCTGGCACCCGTCCGCGGCGAGCGGCGGCTGGCCTTCCTGATCGCCGCGGCCGGCGCGCTGCCGGTGCTGGCCTTCGGCGCTTTCAGCCAGAGCCACGGCTGGCCGTTCCTGCCCGGTCCCATCCTCGCCAAGACGATCTATCTCGCGGAAGACACCGGCGCGCTCTGGCTCGCCAAGTACCTCTTGTGGTGGCCGCTGAAGCGCCTCGCCACCTTCGTGCCCGAGCTGCTGGCGATGATGGTGGTGGCCGATGCCTGGCTCGCCTGGACGATTTTCCGCAATTCGGGCAGCTGGCGGCAGGCCCGCTGGCTCGCCGTGCTGTTCTTCCTGCTGGGCAGCTGGACCCATGCGACCTTCGCCGCCTTCGGCTGGGGCGGCCGCTACGAGGCCTATCTGCTGGCCGTCGGCATCGTCACGCTGGCGATGGCCCTGCCGACCACCGACTGGCGCGCGCTGCTGGCCAGCAGGGCCCGCGCCCTGGCCGCCGGCGTGCTGGCAGTGGCGCTCACTGTCTCCGGCGGCATGCGCGTTTGGCACCAGCATGCCGACCTTGCCGGCCGCGCCGAAACAGTGGCCTTGCGCGACGTCTGGCCGGCGCTGGCCATCGCCGAATTCTGCGGCGGCAGCCCCTGCGGCTTGCGCGTCATGGCGATGAACATCGGCGCCCTCTCGTGGTACGCCAGCCCCCGCCTCACCGATCTGCTGGCGCTGGGCGACCGCGAAGTGCTCGACCTGTTGCGCGACCGCCGCCTCGACAGCGCCGCCGTGCGCCGTCTCGCCGACACGCGCCGCATCGACGTGGCCCTGATCTTCGACGATTTCTACGAAAGCTGGATCGGCGGCGGCGTGCCCCTGGTCAAGGTGGCGACCTTCGTGCAACGGACCGACTGGCCGACGCCGCTCTCGGCCTACGCGCGCGACGAGACCAGCGCCCGGCTCCTGGCGATCAAGCTCAAGGAGGTCCACTCCCGGATGCCCCACAAGGGCGTCCTCGAATTCGAACCGGCGTTCCGCTAGATTTCGCGCATGATCGCCGAAGAAATCCGGGCCGTGCTGACGGCCAAGGCCGAGGCCCTGGCGAGCCACTCGGCGGACGACATGGCAGCACTGCTCCATCCCGAATTCGTGTACGTCACCGCCGGCGGCTACAAGTTCGACAAAGACGGCTATGTCGAGAATGGCTTCACGTCGGGCCGGATGGTGTTCCACAGCCAGAAGGTGAGCGAGCTCGACGTCCGTCAGTTCGGCGACACCGCCGTGGCGACCATGATGCTCGACGACCATTTCACCCTCGACGGCAGGGAGGTCAAGGCGACCTTCAAGTCGCTTTGCGTCTTCACCAGGAAAGACGGTCGCTGGCTGTGGAGCGCAGGCCAGACAATGCGGCCGATGCAGGCTTGAGCGTCAGTCGTCCATCCCCATCGACGCCAGCAGCTCGCGCCATTCGCGTGGATTGAGCCCGCTCGACTTCTGGTCGACCTTTTCACCGGCGATCATGCGCTTCACGGCGGCCAGACCGCTCTTCGACAGATGCGCCCCGCCCCTGCGGTATTCCATGAAGGCGTCGTGGCTGATCGGGCACCAGCGCTTCAGCGTGTCGATCATGATGTCGGCATAGACGCGGATCTCGTACTGCGCATGGGCATCGGCGCGCAGCGACAGGAAGTGCATGAGATTGTGCAGGTTGGTCTTCCAGTACCACTGCGTATAGAAGGCCAGCGACAGGTTCATGCGGGCAAGCTCGCGCGCCAGGCCCGAACGCTCGGGGTCGAGCGGCTCGCCCGCCTCGCCCTCGTTCAGCATCTCCATGTAGTGCTCGTAGACCAGCTCCGAATCCTTCTTGAGGATGTCGAAGACGCGCTCGGCCTCCTTGCCCGCCAGCACGGCGTCGCGGCCCTGCCGGTTGGCCTTGCTCTGGGCCGCCAGCTGCTCGGGTTTGGGCGTGTAGAACTCGTTGTCGAGGATCGAGTAGCGCGCCGAGTATTCGTTCACATTGGCGGTGCGGTGGCGGATCCACTGGCGCGCCACGAAGATCGGCAGCTTCACGTGGTACTTGATCTCGCACATCTCGAAGGGTGTCGTGTGGCGGTGGCGCATCAGGTAGTTGATGAGCCCGCGATCCTCGCTGACCTTCTTGGTGCCGCGGCCATAGGACACGCGCGCGGCCTGCACCACGGCGGCATCGTCGCCCATGTAGTCGACGACGCGGACGAAGCCGTGATCGAGCACCGGCAGCGCCTGGTAGAGAATCTCCTCCAGCGCCGGCGCCACCGGCCGCAAGGTCTTGGCAGCGCCATCGCGCGCCTGGTCGATTTCAGCCTGCTGGTCGGTCGAGAGGGGCATTTATCGCTGTCCTTGGTTGCGCCGGACTTTATGGGCGCGCCGCCTCCCCGTCCTTGGGGAAATCACGAGAGTGAGCGGACCGCCTTCAAAAAGCCGGGCGAAGCGTCTATATAGGGCGGGTCGGGCAACCGACTATGGCGATAAACGGCTCGTGGCATAAGCGTTTCGGACCCGGGGGCGGTACCCGGCGCCTCCACCATTCTTCCTTCTCTCCAAGGCTCGGAGCGAAGTCCGTGGGGGCGAAATAGGATCGACGAGCGTGGTAAAGGCGGGTCTTTTGCTCGGTATGGTTCCGCCGTAATGGACCAAACACAAGTGCTAACGATAATTCCGTTACACTCGCTGCTGCCGCCTAAACAGCGGACGTAAGCGCGGTCCGGGGGGCACCGGGCAACAGAAGCCCCCCACTCTCTTTTTTCCGTGAAATTGTCCGCCGATTTACGGCCGATTTACGATTGGCCTTTTGGCAACGGGACGGCTATTGGCAGCGTTGACTCCCCTCAAGGGCGGGCCGATGCTCCGCGAAAGTTTTCCGACAAGCAGATGAACGACCGTTTCCAATACGACGCCCTCGTCGACGACGCGCTGCGCAGCGTGGTGCGTCGCGTGCTGATTCAGGTCGGCGAAAAGGGCCTGCCGGGCTCGCATCATTTCTACATCAGCTTCCGCAGCACCGACCCCGGCGTCGAGATGCCGGACTACCTGCGCGCCAAATACCCGGAAGAAATGACGATCGTGCTGCAGCACCAGTACTGGGACCTGCAGATCCACGACGATTTCTTCGAGGTCACGGTGAGCTTCAACAAGATGCAGGAGCACATCAAGGTGCCCTTCACCGCGCTGTCGGCCTTCGTCGACCCCTCGGTGCGCTTCGGCCTGCAATTCGACCGCAAGGACAAGAGCGGCGCCGAGAAGCTCGAGGCGCCCGGTATTCACGCCACCGGCTCCGATCCGGTGCCCCTGCCGATCGCCGACAAGCGACCGCAAGCCGCCGAGGACAAGGCCGAGGACACCGCAGCCGATGCCGCTCCGGCAGCCGAAGGCGAGGCGGCCAAGCCGGCCGGCGACAAGGTCGTCAAACTCGACAGTTTCCGCAAAAAATAGGCAGTCCCCGCGTGGCCGAGTTCCAGTTCCAGGAAATGTTCCCGCACGGGCCGGACACCACGCCCTACCGCAAGCTCTCCTCCGACTTCGTCGGCACGACCAAGATCAACGGCCGCGACGTCCTCACCGTCGACCCGCAGGCGCTGACTCTCCTGACGGCGGCGGCCTTCCACGACATCTCCCACCTGCTGCGCCCTGGCCATCTCGGCCAGCTGCGCAACATCCTGGAAGATGACGAGGCCTCGCCCAACGACAAGTACGTCGCGCTGGAACTCCTGAAGAACGCCAATATCTCGGCCGGCGGCGTCCTGCCGATGTGCCAGGACACCGGCACGGCCATCGTCATGGGCAAGAAGGGCCAGCAGGTGTGGACGGGCGGCGGCGACGAGGAGGCCATCGCCAAAGGCGTGCACAAGACCTACACCGAGACCAACCTGCGCTACTCCCAGGTCTCGCCGGTCTCGATGTTCAAGGAAGTGCAGACCGGCACCAACCTGCCGGCGCAGATCGACCTCTACGCTACCGACGGCGACGCCTACAAATTCCTCTTCATCGCCAAGGGCGGCGGCTCGGCCAACAAGACCTACCTGCACCAGCAGACCCCGGCCGTGCTCAACGAAGCAGCCTTGCTGAAATTCCTCGATACGCAAATCCGCACCCTGGGCACCGCGGCCTGCCCGCCCTATCACCTCTCCATCGTGATCGGCGGCACCTCGGCCGAGATGAACCTCAAGACGGTGAAGCTCGCGTCCTGCCGCTACCTCGACGACCTGCCGGGCGAAGGCAACAATCTGGGCGTCGCCATCCGCGACCGCGAGATGGAGAAGAAGGTGCTGGAGTTGACGCGCCAGATGGGCATCGGCGCGCAGTTCGGCGGCAAGTATTTCTGCCACGACGTGCGCGTCATCCGCATCGCCCGCCACGGCGCCTCGGTGCCGATCGGCATCGGCGTCAGCTGCTCGGCCGACCGCCAGGCCGTCGGCAAGATCACCAAAGACGGCATCTTCCTCGAGCAACTCGAAACCAACCCGGCGCGGTTCCTGCCGGAGTTCGAACCGGCGCAGCTCTCGGGCGACGTCGTGGCTGTCGACCTCGACAAGGGCATGGCGCATACGCTGTCGATCCTCACCCAGCATCCGGTGAAGACGCGCGTGAACCTGACGGGCACGCTGATCGTCGCGCGCGACTCGGCGCATGCCAAACTGAAGGAGCGCCTCGATCGCGGCGAGGGCCTGCCCGACTACTTCAAGCAGTTCCCGGTTTATTACGCCGGCCCCGCCAAGACGCCCGACGGCATGGCGTCGGGCTCCTTCGGTCCGACGACGGCCGGCCGCATGGACTCCTACGTCGACCTGTTCCAGGCCAATGGCGGCTCGATGGTCATGCTGGCCAAGGGCAACCGCTCGCGCCAGGTCGTCGACGCCTGCAAGAAGCACAAGGGATTCTACCTCGGCTCGATCGGCGGCCCCGCCGCCATCCTCGCCAAGGACGTCATCAAGAAGGTCGAGGTGCTGGAATATCCCGAGCTCGGCATGGAAGCCATCTGGCGCATAAGGGTCGAGAACTTCCCGGCCTTCATCATCACCGATGACAAGGGCAACGATTTCTTCAGTGAGTTGAAGATTTGAATCAGGCGTCTTCGTAGCTGCGCTTGATCAGCGGAATGGCTCGATCGAGGTCTTCCGGTTTGGCAAGGGTTATCTCTAGATCGCCTGTTCCGAAATGTCCAATCTTCGAGACATCGCGAGTAAATCCGGCTTCAAGCGTTAGGCTTGCGGGATCGACTTTGACGAACAACAATATCCTGCCATCAGTCGGGCGGAATTCGACGCAGGCGAAATTCTTGATCCGTTTGAAAGCGACGTAATATCGTAATGTCGTTTCCTGGACGTCGTCTCCAAGAGCCGTCACATAAGCCCGCAACGCCTCGAATCGGTCGAGCAGAGCCGGCTCTAATTCTTCGATAACAGCGCTGATTGTCTTGTATTTAACAGGTGCTTGACCGGCTCCCGTGTTTACTTCCTCCACGATCGGAATAGCAGGCGATCCCTTTACGGAAGTCGCCGCCACAAGGTCCAGCATCAACAGGTCGCTTCCGAATCGCCGATAGCGGATCAACTCAATGTTGCGCTGCATCTGCTTAACCGCATGCTCATCATATCGATTGAAGTCGCCGGCAATACAGATCAGCCGAGGAGCGGACCAGTCGACAGTTTCAGCCTCCATTTTGCCGATCTTGCCAAGCACCAGCCACTGGAAGTCCTTTCGATGATCCATTAACCAGTCGAGGTAGAACAAACCTTGGTTGATGACGTTTTCATTTGAGGCACGCTTGTATTCGATGATCACCGGGCAGCCGTTCTCATCGAGCCCAAGCGTATCGATTCTCCCGCTTGTGATCGTGAATTCACTCGCAAGAAAGCGGACGCCCAGTAGAGCCTCGAGATTAACTTCGAATTGTGTCTGGACCGACTTTTCGATCGTGGCCGTCGTGCCGACAAGTTCATCGACCGTGCCATTGCCGATGCGGAAAAGTTTGATATCGCTCATGCGGTTTCCTCAGTCTTAATCAATGGCTCTTTTGGCAATGAATGTGACGCCCGGCAGACCCTCGAAATGCGCGTCGCGGGTCAGCAGGTCCGCGCCGTGTTCCAAAGCCGTGGCGTAGATAACGGCATCCACCGTCGCGAGCTTGTGCCTGGCGCAAATCTCCGCCGCCGCGAGCGCGATCTTGGTATCGAGTGGCACGACAATGCACATCTGCATGAACGCAACAATCTGATCTGCCTTGTCTTCACCAACGTCGCGGGCTGCCCATTTGGCGAGTTCCAGCTGCACGATCGTCGGGACGAGCCAGTCTTCGCGCTCCGGAATCACGGACTTCAACGCCTTGCCGGTTGGTGATGCAACCAGCCACTCGATCCAGGCCGAGGTATCGACGAGCCGCATCAGAACCGGTCTTTGCGATCCCGGTAATTCTTCGTTTTTGTCCCCTTCGCGATTCCCTCCAGTTCGGCCAGTTCAGGAACCGGCACGAGCAGTACGCCCGTCCCCTTGGCGATGAAGGCGAATTCCTAGCCTGCCTTCCACTGCCGAGCCGTCCGCAAGGCCTTGGGTATCGAAATCTGGAACTTCGACGACAGGGTAGCGGTGTCGGACATGGCCATCCTGCTTTTGATCGATCAACAATTGGTAAGAATTTAGTATGGATCGATCTTGGGTGAAAGCGCTGATCGCCAATAAATCCCGTCTTCGTGCCTCACCGGCAACCTGTTGAGCGTGTCCGCCTTCCTCTTGTCGACCGAGCCATAGTACACCGTGTAGCGGTAGCCCAATTCCCCGGGTGTCGTGTCGAGGTGACGGATGAGCGTTGGTTTGGTGGCCCTACTCGACGATATCGCGGCGCTGGCGAAGGTCGCCGCCGCATCGCTCGACGATATCGCCGGTCAGGCCGTCAAGGCCGGCACCAAGGCCGCCGGTGTCGTCATCGACGACACGGCCGTCACGCCACGCTACGTCACCGAGTTCAGCCCGGCGCGGGAATTGCCGATCATCGGCAGGATCGCCCTCGGTTCGCTCAAGAACAAGCTCGTGATCCTCCTGCCCGCGGCCCTGGCCCTCAGCTTTCTGCTGCCCCAGGCGATAACGCCGCTTCTGATGATCGGCGGGGTCTACCTCTGCTACGAAGGCGCCGAGAAGGTCTACGAACTCCTCTTCCCGCACGATGCGCAGGCGCACGAAACCGAGCTCGAACCCATGGCCCTCGACGCCAAGACCTTCGAGGACCAGAGGATCGCCAGCGCCATCAAGACCGATTTCATCCTCTCGGCCGAAATCATGGCCATTACGCTTGCCGCCGTGCCCGGCGACAGCACCGTGAAGCAGGCGATCGTGCTCGCCATCGTCGGTGTCGGCATAACGGCGGCGGTCTATGGTGTCGTGGCCCTCATCGTCAAAGCCGACGATTTCGGCCTGGCGCTGGCGCGCCTGTCGCCGGCTTCGCGCCTTGCCGCACCGCTCCGCATGACCGGCCGCGCGATCGTCCGGGCCATGCCGTATCTGCTCAGCGCCTTGGGGACGATCGGCACGGCAGCGATGATCTGGGTCGGCGGCGGCATCGTTCTTCATGGTCTCGAGGCCTATGGCCTTGGCTGGCCAGCCCATGCGCTGCACGACGCGGGCGCGGCCGTCGCGCGCTCGGTTCCCTTTGCGCGGGCGATGGTCGCCTGGCTGGTGGAAGCCGCCGGGGCCGGCGTGGCAGGCTTCGCCATCGGCCTGCTGGCCATTCCGCTGACCAGCCGGGTGCTGTCGCCGCTCTGGCGGCGAATCAAATCGCACACCCGCACGGTCCTGTCGCGCTACCGGACGTGAAAAGACGCCCTCGCCAAGAGCGTCATCAAGAAAGTCGCGACTTCACCAACACATCGATGTATTGGCTCGCCAGCCATCTTTTTCAATCACTTACCTCTGGCTTTGTCTTATCCGTTAATTGGACATAACAAAGATGCCTGGTCGTTATCTCTGACACGAGCCACTTACCCGGGCCTCGGGTCAGATTACAGTTGCCTGGACAGGAGTTCCTAAATCGGATCGCGGAGATATTTTCCCCGCACTCAATTGCCTCACCCAAACGCCGCGAACACCTCCTCGATCGCCTTCATCTGATTGCCCGCCGCCGAGGACGGCACCAGGATCGGCGTGTGGACGCCCGCCGCGCGCCAGGCGGCGACGCCGTCGCGCACCTTGGCCGCCGGGCCGAACAGCGTGTTGTCGGCCAGCCATTTGTCGGTGAGGAATTTCGCCACGTCGTCGCGGCGGCCCTCGGCGACGGCGGTCTCGATGCCGTCCATTTCCTCGACGTAGCCCGCCTCCTTCCAGTAGTTCCGGTAATTCGGCAGCATCGCGTAGTTGGTGAGCGTGCGCCGGTTCACGGTGCGGCAGGCTTCCTCGTCGTCGCCGATGCAGGTCGGGATCATGTTGCCGATGAAGAAGTCGGGATTGTTGCGCTTGGCCTCGGGCAGCGCCGCCAGCGATTGGCCCATATGCGAGAGCGAGGCATTGGCGAAGATCACGCCCTGGGCGAGCTCGCCCGCCAGCGCCACCATCTTCTTGCGTAGCGCGGCCACGATGACCGGCGGCAGCGGGCCGAAGCCGTCTTGGGCCGCGAGCTTCTCGATGAAGGCGCGCGTGTCGGCCAGCGGCTTGCCCGGCGTCACGCCCATGCGGACATGCGAGGGCCCATGGGCGATGCCGATGCCCAGCCGAAAGCGGCCGCCCGAGACCTCGTGCATCATCGCCGCACTCTGCGCGAAGTCGACGATGGTGCGCTGGTAGATCGGCGCGATCGCGGTGCCGAAGGCGATGCTCTGGGTGTTCCAGGCCAGCGCCTCGCACATCGAGATATTGCCGAAGGGGCTCGGCACATAGATGCCGGCAAAGCCGCGCCGCTCGGTCTCCTGGCAGAGTTCAATGGTGCGGCGGCGGCGGCCGGGCACGGCGATCAGGCAGAGCGCGGGAAGCGGTTCGGACATGGGACGTTTCCTTCTTTCAGCCGTCTATCGTCTTTTCGGCGGGCCCGGCGTCGCCGGTAGATGCAGCGAGATCGACGTCGTCGACGACTTGAGGTTGGGCAACCGCACACGCTCCGCCTTGCCCCAATCGACATAGCCGGTGGAGTCGTGCTTCTCCCAGAAGCGGCGCTCCTCGGCCTCGCTGCCGAATTTGGGAATGGTCTTAAGGTTCCTGCTCACAGCGCACCGGTTCCTTGCCTTGGCCAGAGTCCTTCCCGGCTTGAGAAGAATCACAACAACGTCCTCATCCTGAGGAGCGTTGCGGAGCGACGCGTCTCGAAGGATAGGCACGAGCACCGCGTTTGTTGCCCATCCTTCGAGACGGCCCTGCGGGCCTCCTCAGGATGAGGACGTTTCTGTTGAGGGCATCCGAGTCGAAAAAACCTCAGCAACATGCTTCATCCCCGTCGAACCCTTCGATCCGCATTTACCATCATATACGTCCGCGACAAGGGGTCGGAAAGCTCACCGGGCGGCAGCTTCAGCCGTCGACCCTCAACCATCGACCAGCGGCATCACTTCGGCGGCGAAGCGTTGCAGGCGTTCGATGCTCTCGGCGGTGCTCTGGCCGCGGAAGTCGAAGATCAGCTCATGCACGCCGATGGCGGCGAAGGAGCGGATGTCGCCCGCGATCTCTTCAGGGCTGCCGGAAAAACTGCGGCGGGCGCCGGCGCGGTCGGCGATGCCGGTGTCGTAGAGCGGCGCCTTGTAGGAAATCGTCAGCCTGGCGAAATCGCGGCCCTCCGCCTCGGTCAGGCGCTTCAGCGTGTCGAGATGGGCGCGCATCTCCTGCGGCGGCAGCGGCGAGGCGGCGATCGCGCCGACCGGGTGCCAGCCGTCGCCGTGACGCGCGGTGCGGCGCAGGGCGGCGCGCGAATGGCCGCCGACCCAGATCGGCGGATGCGGCTTCTGCAGCGGCAAGGGCTCGCAGCGGATGTCGGCGTAGCTGTAGAACTTTCCCGCGAAGCTGGCGGGCGAGCGGGTCCAGAGCTGCTTGAAGATGGCGATCCATTCGTCGGTCACGGCGCCGCGCTCGGCGAAGGCCGGGCTGTTCAAGGCTGTAAATTCCTCCTCGAGCCAGCCGACGCCGACGCCCAGCGTGACGCGGCCGCCCGACAGGACGTCGAGCGAGGCCACCGTCTTCGCCGTCAGCACCGGGTTGCGATAGGGCAGCACCAGCACCGAGGTGACGAGGCGCAGCTTCTCCGTGGCGCCGGCCACGACGCCCAGCAGGGAGAAGGTTTCGAGCGCATCGCCGCCGCCGGGATGCTTGCGGTCGACGGTATAGGGATAGGCCGACCGGCTCTCCACCGGAAAAGACGATGTGGTCGGCGATCATCGCCGAGTGCAGGCCGAGGCGCTCGCCTTCGCGCGCCAGGGCGAGAACGCCGTCGCGCGTGGCGGTAGGACCGCGGGTCGGCAGGTAGAAGCCGTAGCGCATCGGGCTATTGCCGCGCCAGCATCTCGGCCGCGAGCGCCTGCCATTCCTCGTCGAGCGATTGGACGGGCACCTTGCGGCCGGCGCGGCGGTACCAGTAGCCGGCGTTCGACAGGTCGCCCTCCTGGCGGTGCAGATGGGCATGGATGCTGTCGCAATCGGCCACGCCCTCATGCGCCTGCACGCATTCATGCGCGCGGGCCCAGTCGCCGCGCAGCAGCCACCACAGGGCCTGCAGGGCCGCATCCGCGCCTGCCGGCGGAGCGTCGGCGGCGATGCTCTGGCGGAAGGCGTCGAGTGTCGTCATGGCGGTTTCCTTTGCCTTTTGCCCTGGCCTTTTACCCTGACCGGTTTTCACGATCCTACACCGCCGCAAAGATTTTTGAAAAAATCAAAGTCACACTGCTTGCAATGGTCATTGTATACTTGACAGAACGGCGGCCGGGGGAGTAAAAACGGGCATCAACTGAGAAAGCCCGTCAAATGCTCGACCTTACCGACCCCATCTACAGCAACGAAGCCGCCGCCCGGGAACACCTCCAGAGCATCCGCTGGGCTTCTGGCGCTTACTGCCCCCACTGTGGCGAGGCGGAACAGGTCTACGAGATCGGCGGCAAGTCGGCTGGGTCGGGCCTCTACAACTGCAAGTCCTGCCGTAAGAAGTTCACCGTGACCGTGGGCACCGTGTTTGAGCGGTCGCATCTGCCCCTCACGAAGTGGCTGGCTGCCTTCCATCTGCTCTGCTCGTCCAAGAAGGGCATCAGCGCGCATCAGATCCACCGGATGCTCGGCATCACCTACAAGAGCGCGTGGTTTATGTGCCATCGCATCCGTGAAGCCATGAAGCGCGGCGGCATGGTCGGCCCGGTCGGCGGCCACGGTAAGCACGTCGAAGTCGATGAGACCTACATCGGTCGTAAGGACGGCAGCACGGTCAAGCGCGGCACGGCCCACAAGCGCACGGTTATCTCTCTGGTCGAGCGTGGCGGCGAAGTCCGCAGCTTCCACGTTGACCGCGCCACGTCGAGCGAAGTGGCTTCCATCGTCGCCCGCAACGTGTCGAAGGCTTCGACGCTCAACACCGACGAAAGCAAGCTCTACGTCACCATGGGCCGTGACTATGACGGCCATCAGGTCGTGAACCATCGTAACAACGAATACGTGAAGGGCACCGCCACCACGAACACGATTGAGGGCTACTTCTCTATCTTCAAAAAGGGCATGTCGGGCGTCTACCAGCATTGCAGCGAGCCGCATCTGCAGCGGTACCTTAACGAGTTCGATTTCCGCTACACGTACCGCTCGGCCACCGGCATCGACGACAAGACGCGCACGCGCCGCGCGTTGCTCGGCTCGACCGGCAAGCGGCTCACGTATCAACAAACTCACTAAGGCGAACGAGATGAGCCGCCTAAGGCGGCTGCTCGCGCTACTTTTGAGATAAGGCCTTTTTGGGGCGACTCTTGCTGGAACCCCTAAGTGGGATTATATTGCTCAGACGGGGTCAGGGGGATCGAAAGGGATCATGTTTGTGATCCTGAAGCCTTAACCGGCTAGGCCCCCGAGCCCTACCCTAACTCAAAGTGCCAAATGGAAAAGCCGCGATCAGGCTGCTTTGTCGGCACGGCAAGACTGTCGCACGGGCACTCTTTGCGCAGGTAAGCAGCCAACCGTGCCTTGGGCGAGTCGGGCCGCACTAGCCCCTTCTCGTGTATCTCAAATCCCACCGCGCCGATGAGCAAGTCTGCCATTTGCAAGAGGTTGGTCTCTTTGACTTTCCGAAACTCAACAATCTTGTAAGGCGCCACGCCGTAGTCCGCGTCTTGTGACGCGGCGTTATTTAGAACCTTGCGCATCTCGTTCATGTCGTAGGCCGTCTCTCGGTTGCCGTGAAAGCAACGATAGGAGGATGCGTGTCCAAACATGCGGCGGTGTTTGTTGTAGTGCTGGTATAGAAATTTAAAGAATCCTAGGTCTGGGTCGTTTTCGTTGAACACCCCGTGTTTCACCTTCGTTTGATCGAAGACAATGCAGTTAAAGTCCAATTTTCGCGATGCGTTGCCTTCCAAGAACACGTCGATGATCCGCTTCGCCGTCTCGAACTTCCCTTCGTTCAAACTCTTCCACTGAATCGACTCGCGGAAGCGACACTCGGCCCTAATGGCCGCGATACGCGCAGAAAGTCTGTGAGCATCGAAACTGCGGCATAGGATACCGCCAATAATCATATAACGGTGATTCCCATCGGCGCACGACTCGTCCGAGAAGGACGCGTAGTCGGCCAGCCGGTCAACGCTGATTAAGGGCGTAGAGGGCATTGAGTGGTTACGACTTCTTGCCCTTCCGCTTGGGCGCGGCTTTCTTCTTCTTCGGACTCGACTCCGCGTGCGGAATCGACGGCATACTCAACGCCGCGCGCAGGGCGGCATCACGCCTGCGCGCGGCCTCAGACGGAGGGTAATCGTCGGGGCGGGGCTTGGGTGTCATCGGGGGAGAATATCATGTCAGACGAAGAAGCGCCCAAGCCGGTTTTCACAGAGGTTGTCCCAGCCCAGGCAGGAGAGGTCTCCGCAATTGCCAGCGCGTCAGCGCCGATGATTTACACTGACTGGATCGGAAGCCATGGCATCGGGATACAGGGCGGTGTTGCCAACATAACGCTGGAGGCCATTAGGAATATGCTGGTCTCTAATGTGCCCATTAACGACCGCATTGTTGTTGCGCATTTGCGCATGCCCTTCGCCACGATGTTCGCCTTGAGAGATGCGATAAACGCCGTAGAGAAAATGCTCAAAGAAGCGTCGGAGCGGGAAAAGAACGCGGTCAAACATTGAGACGGGGGCGCGGTATCATAATACCGCATGCTACAGTTTGTGTAGCGGCCCGTCATGCGGTATTATGATACCGCATCGTAGCCGCAGGAGCCCCATGGACACGAACGAGATCAAGCTGGAATGCCTCAAGCTGGCCGTCGAGAAGCAGCCAGTGGCAGACGCCGATAAAGCCGTCGAGACCGCCGCCCTTTATTGGGAGTGGCTTACCTCGGCTTTCCCCCCATCGTCACGTGAAGGCACTCATAATAAAGATTGAGCACGTACGCTCTCTCAGCACCGTCACGGTTTATTTGCTTGCCCTCGTTTTGGGCGATCAAGCGCAACAATTGGAACGCCACCTGTTCCCGCGACTCGCCTCCGATGATCGTGTTGTCAGCCATTTCCTGCCCCTTAGTTGAAGGGGGAGAGGATCACTGCAACTGGAGCTTGAGTCGAGTCCGGCCTGTCCGCCTAGTTATGACAAATCAGGGTGTTCCGTCAAGTATACAATGACCCTTGCAATCGTAAGTCACAAATACCTCTTAGTCTGCGGATGAAAAAACCCAACCAGCGACGCGCGCGCTTCATCGCCGAATATCTCATCGACCCCAATGCCGCGCAGGCCGCCCGGCTCGCGGGCTATTCACCGCACTCCGCCAGCGAGACCGGCCGGGCGCTGCTGCGTAAACCCGACGTCAAGGCGGCCATCGACGCCCAGACGGCCGAGATCTTCGACCGGCTCGAGGTCAAGGCCGAGCAGGTCATCCGCGAGGCCATGCGCATCGCCTTCGCCGACCTGAGCCGCCTGTTCGACAAGGACGGCAAGCCCCTGCCGCTGGGCGAGATCGATGCCGAGACGCTGGCCGGGCTCGACATCACGATGTCCTACGACAAGCACGGCAACCACACCGCCACCCACCTGCGGCGGCTCGACAAGATGGCGGCCCTCCTGATGCTGGGCAAACACCTCAAGCTCTTCACCGACCGGGTCGAGGTCGCCAACGGCCGCGAGATCGCCGAGGCCATGGCCGAGGCGCGGGAGCGCGCGCCGTGACCACCACCGTCAAGAGCCCGGTGACGCGCGACGAGGACCTGGCGCTGTCGCGCTTTCTCGGCGAATGCGCCGGCGATCCGCTGAAGTTCGTGCGGCGCGCCTATCGCTGGGGCAAAGGCGAACTGGCCGGCGCCGAGGGCCCGCGGCGCTGGCAGGCCGAGGTGCTGGGCGAGATCGGCGCGCAGTTGCGGGCGCCGCGCCCGGCCCATGCCTCGGCGCGACTGCCGATCCGCATCGCGGTGGCCTCCGGGCATGGCATCGGCAAGTCGGCGCTGGTCGCCTGGCTGGCGCAATGGGGACTGGCCACCATGGGCGAGAGCCGCGTCGTGGTGACGGCCAACACAGGCGCGCAGCTTGCGACCAAAACATGGCCGGAGATGGCCAAGTGGTACAACCGGCTGATCTGCCGGCACTGGTTCCGGCTTGGGGCGGCCTCGCTCTACAGCCGCGCGCCCGACCTGCGCGATACCTGGCGGGTCGACAAGCTCACCTGGTCGGAGCGCAACTCCGAGGCCTTCGCCGGGCTGCACAATGCCGGCAAGCGCATCGTCGTGCTCTACGACGAGGCCAGCACCATCGCCGACCGCATCTGGGAGGTCACCGAAGGTGCGCTGACCGATGCCGATACCGAGATCGTCTGGGTGGCCTTCGGCAATCCGACGCGCAACACGGGGCGCTTCCGCGAATGCTTCGGCCGCCATCGCCATCTGTGGACGGGGCGCCAGATCGACAGCCGCACCGTCGAGGGCGCCAACCGGACGCTGGCGGCGCAATGGGTCGAGACCTGGGGCGAGGACTCCGATTTCGTCCGCGTGCGCGTGCGTGGCGCGTTCCCGCGAAGCGGCTCGCTGCAGTTCATCGCCTCCGACGTGGTCGACGACGCAATGGGACGCGACCTGCCCCAGGCGCCGGGATACACCCAGGCACAGCCGCTGGTGCTGGGCGTCGACGTGGCGCGCTTCGGCGACGATTGCACGGTGATCCAGCCGCGGCGCGGGCTCGATGCGCGCAGCCTGCCGGCGTTGTCGTTCCGCGGGCTCGACACCATGCAGGTGGCGGCGCGGGTCATGGAGGCCGTCCAGACCTGGCGCGCCTCAGCCGTCTTCGTCGACGAGGGCGGCGTCGGCGCCGGCGTGGTCGACCGCTTGCGGCAGTTGCGCTGTCCCGGGCTGGAGGGCGTGAACTTCGCCGGACGGGCGGCGAGCGAGACCGCGCGCTATGCCAACAAGCGGGCCGAGATGTGGGGGTCGATGCGCGACTGGCTGCGCAGCGGCGCCATCGCCGACACGGCCGAACTCAAAGCCGACCTGACCGGCGTCGAGTACGGCTACAACATCCGCGACGAGATCCAGCTCGAGGCCAAGGACGACATGAAGGCACGCGGGCTGGCGTCACCCGATCTCGGCGACGCCCTGGCGCTGACCTTCGCCTGGCCGGTCGGCCATCTGGTCGAAGCACGGCGCGAAGAGCCTGCGTATTACGCCGGGCACGGTGGAAACAACGGCAAGCCGCATATGATGCCGGACAACTGGCAGCCCTATGGCAACGATGGCGACGACTATTGAGGGCTACTCGATCACGTCATCGCGCGCGGCAGAAGCAGCAGCTGCTGCTGCCGCGCGACAACGTGAGACCGAGCGCCTTTGCCCAGCCAACCTGGTTCAGCGCAGATTTGTCAGGATGTTGAGAATCGAGCGGCTGGCGCTCTGCATGAGGAGAACATCGTCGTCGACGCGGACGTATTCATAGCCGTAGGGCGGCGGCGTCAGGCGGCTGTAGAGCGTCGGCGGCAGCGGGTAGTAGACCACCTGCGGGGGCAGCGGCTGGCCGACCACCCACATCTTCTTCGCCTGGCCTGGCGGCAGGCAGCCGTTGTCCTTCTTGGCAAGGCCCGGCGGGCAATTGCCGCGCGAGAACTCGTCGCGATAGTAGGTCGATACGACCCGGCGGTCGTTGTCGACGATGACGAACTGCGGCGCGCTGCTATTGCCGTTGCCGCGGTCGTCGCCCTTGCCGTTGCCGCGGTCGTCGCCCTTGGCGCTGTTGTTGCCGTGGTTGTCGCCGTCGCCGTGCTTGCCACTGTTGCCGTGACCGTTGTCCTTCGCCCAGACGGGCGATGCCAGGACGGCGCAGAGGATCGTGGCGGTTGCCAGCGTAAAGGTGCGCATTGCATTGTCTCCTGAAAACTCAGCGCACGATGAAGTCGGCGCATGGAGGTAACGTCATGCGAGCCCAGACGTTCCTCCCGTCGCCAGACGAAAAAAGACCCGGGAGGTTGCCCTCCCGGGTTTCAGTGTCAGCGGCGGTTCATCCCGTTCCCCAACCGGATGGACAGCCGCTCCCCTCAACTCGTCTTAGCTGATCGGCACCCGGCAGCCCTCGTCGGGGCGGGCGCACCATTTGTCGATCCAGATATTTCCGTCGCGGGCGTTGATGACCTGCAGCAGCTCGCCGCGGCAGCCCAGCACCCGGAATTTCACGTTGTCGTCGCGGATCGTCGTCAGCACGCGGCCCATCAGGCCGGGGCGGCTGTAGGCCGTAATGGCGCCGTCGACGCGGGCATCGACGGTCAGCAGGTCGGCAGGCAGCCAGCCGTGCTGGTGGGCCACGCCGTCGGCGGTGGCGTATTCCTTCGACGACTGCAGCGCGATGCGAGCCCAGCCACTCTGGCTGGCCGTCACGGTGACGACGACGGAAAGAGGCTTGTCGCTTTCCTCCTGCAGCACCGCCAGATTGCCGATGACATCGGCTTCGGGCGACGGCTCGGCGCGGACCGCGAGGCCCTCGCCGGGCTGCATCACGGCATAGACCTGCGTCGCCTTGCAGGCGGTGGCCATGAGACCGGCGTCACCGGTGCTGGCGTTGGAGGTTTTCTCGATGACGGCAAACGCCGCCAATACGGCGCACGCGCCGATAATCCCGCGAATCATTGAACGTCCCCAATTCATGCGGCGGCAAATCCCCATCTGCCGGCCGCTTTTCTTCCCGCGCCCTTTGTCCCATTGGACCAGGCAAGAGTCGCGACGGGTTTTGTAAGCTTTGTTTTCAGACATATCGTTTGGGAGATATGTGCAGTGGCGCGCCCCTTCGATGTAGGATGATCGGCATGAACCTCGCCAAGCCGCATATCGACATCGGTCTGTTCTCCAACAAACGCGACGAGCAGCTCGCCTTCTGGGGCGAGACCGTGGGCCTGGTCTACGACCACATGGCCAAGCTGGGCGGCGGCCTGCAGCAGCACCGCCACCACATGAACGGCTCGATCCTGAAGATGAACCATGCGCGCGAGCCCCTGCCCGCCGCAGCCGCTTCAGGCATCATCGGTCTGAAGATCGCGCGCGACGACCAGCCGATGCCAGTGGCGCTGGCCGATCCCGACGGCAATATGGTCGGCCTGGTGCCCAAGGGTTTCGAGGGCATCGTTGGCATCGCCGTGCTGCTGCGGGTCAACGACCTGGCCGCGCACGACCGCTTCTGGACCCACGCCATGCAGTTCGAGCGCGTAGCCGAGCGCCGCTACCGCTGCGGCGACTCGCTGATCGTGCTGGCCGAACAGGGACCGGTCGAGCGCGCGGCGGACTACCGCGCGCCGGGCTATCGCTACACCACGGTGCAGATCCACGACTGCGTGCGCGAGTACGAAGGCATCCTGGAGCGCGGCGGCGAATCGGCGGTAGCGCCCAAGCTCCTGGGCGACACCGTGCGCTATGCCTTCGTGATGGATCCCGACGGCAACCGCATCGAGATCAGCCAGCGCGCGTCGCTGGTCGGCAGCCTCGGCTAGCTACTTCTTGCGCGCCTTGCGGGCAGCGTAGCGGGCGTCGCGGGCGGCCTTGCGGTCGACCTCGTTGACGGCTTGCTGGCTGGCGCGGTTGGCGCGATCGGCTTCCTTGGCCTTCTCGGCCTCGGCGGCGGCCAAGGCATCGGCGGCCTTCTTGGCGTCGCGCGCGGCGGCTTCGGCGGCACGCTCGACCTGCTTGGCGATCTGGCGCTCGGCTTCGCGTTCCTCGCGGGCCTTCCCCGCCTCGGCGCGGGCGGCCATGCGGGCGGCGAACTCGGGATCGTTGGCAGGGTCCTTGGCGCGCGCCTTTTCGAGCAGGGCCTGCTTGGCCTTGGCGGCGGTCTCGAGTCGGTCGGTGTGGGTCTCGCCTCGGTTTTTCAACGGTCGTCCTTGGTTCGGTTGGCCTATTCGGCGGCTGCGTTGGATTGCTTCTTGGCGCGCTTGCGGTCTTCGTTGTTGAGGAAGCGCTTGCGCAGGCGGATCGATTTCGGCGTGATCTCGACCAGTTCGTCTTCTTCGATATAGGCGATGGCCTGCTCGAGCGACATCTTGCGCGGCGGGGTGAGGCGCACTGCCTCGTCCTTGCCGGCGGCGCGGATGTTGGTGAGCTGCTTGCCCTTGAGCACGTTGACTTCGAGGTCGTTGCCCCTGGAGTGCTCGCCGATGATCATGCCCATGTAAACGGGCACGCCGGGATCGATGAACATCGGGCCGCGCTCTTCGAGGTTCCACATCGCGTACATCACCGCGTTGCCCGGCGCATTGGCGATCAGCGCGCCATTGCGGCGGCCGGCGATGGGGCCGCGATAGAGGCCGTATTCGTGGAAGATGCGGTTCATCACGCCGGTGCCGCGCGTGTCGGTCAGGAACTCGCCGTGATAGCCGATGAGGCCGCGCGAGGGTGCGTAGAACACCAGGCGGGTCTTGCCGGCACCCGACGGGCGCATGTCCTGCAGCTCGCCCTTGCGGACCGAGATCTGCTCGACCACGACGCCGGTATAGGCGTCGTCGACGTCGATCACGACTTCCTCGATCGGCTCGAGGCGCTGGCCGGTCTTGGGGTCGGTCTGGAACAGAACGCGCGGACGGCCGACGGCGAGCTCGAAGCCCTCGCGGCGCATGGTCTCGATCAGCACGCCGAGCTGCAATTCGCCACGGCCGGCGACTTCGTAGGAATCGGCGTTTTCGGTATCGGTGACGCGGATGGCGACGTTGCCCTCGCCTTCGCGCATCAGGCGGGCGCGGATCATGCGCGTCGTCACCTTGTCGCCTTCGGTGCCGGCGAGCGGCGAGTCGTTGACCGAGAAGGTCATGGCCAGCGTCGGCGGATCGACCGGCTGGCTGGCAATCGGCGCGGTGATGGTGAGGTCGCCGATGGTATCGGCCACGGTCGCGACCTTGAGGCCGGCGACGGCCACGATATCGCCGGCTTCGGCCGATTCGAGCGCCACGCGTTCGAGGCCGCGGAAGGCCAGCACGCGGGTGATGCGGGTGGTCTCGAGTTCGGTGCCGTCGCGGCTCAGCGCCTTGATGGTCGAGTTGGGCTTGATCGAACCCGAGAGGATGCGGCCCGTCAGAATGCGGCCGAGGAAGTTGTCGGCCTCCAGCGTCGTCACCAGCATGCGGAAGGCGGGATCCGGATCGATCTTGGGCGCCGGCACATGCTTGATGACGAGATCGAACAGCGGCTCCATGTCCTTGTGCTCGGCTTCGAGCGAGGTCGCGGCCCAGCCCTGGCGGGCCGAGGCGAAGAGCGTCGGGAAGTCGAGCTGCTCGTCGCTGGCTTCGAGCGCCGAGAACAGGTCGAAGACTTCGTCGTGCACTTCGTGAGCGCGGGCGTCGGAGCGGTCGACCTTGTTGATCAGCACGATCGGCTTCAAGCCAAGCCGCAGAGCCTTGCCGAGCACGAACTTGGTCTGCGGCAGCGGGCCTTCGGCGGCGTCGACCAGCAGGACAACGCCATCGACCATCGACAGGATGCGCTCGACCTCGCCGCCGAAGTCGGCGTGGCCCGGCGTGTCGACGATGTTGAGGCGTGTGTTCTTCCAGACGACCGAGGTCGCCTTGGCCAGAATGGTGATGCCGCGTTCGCGCTCGAGGTCGTTCGAATCCATGGCGCGCTCGGCCACCTGCTGGTTGTCGCGGAACGTGCCGCTCTGCTTCAGCAGGCAATCGACCAGTGTGGTCTTGCCATGGTCGACGTGCGCGATGATCGCGACGTTACGAATATCCATAATGATGCCCGGAAGTTGATTGGGCGCGCTTATACGCACGCCCTGTGGCCACGGCAAGGCGGCTTGAGGGGGCGTGTTGACGCTGCCACACTGCCCTTATGCGTAAACGCTCGGTCACAATCGATGGTCACGGCACCAGCGTGCTCCTGGAGGAGGAGTTCTGGGCCGAGTTGTCCACCCTGTCCAAAGCCCGCGAGCTGTCGCTCAACGCCTTGGTGGCCGAGATCGACAAGGCCCGCCAAGCCCCCGGCAACCTCGCCAGCGCGCTCCGCCTCCATGTCCTGCGCGAATTGCGCAAAACCCGCCGAAACTAACATCAGTCGAGTTTGAAACCCTTTTTCCGCACGAATGCGCCGAAATCGGCGCGTTCGGGCACCGAATATTGCCGGGCCTTGTCCTCCGACCAGCCGTAGTCGGGGCTCTCGCCGAACGTGTCGGTGTAGCGCTGGGTCTTGTAGGGCTGCACCGCCTCGCGGCGGCGGTCATAGGCGGCGACCTTTTCCTTCAGCCCCGTCTCGTCGTAGCGGTCGTGGTGGATCGAGACGTCGAGGCCCAAACGGGGGCTCAAGACGCCCTCGAAGCTGGGCCAGCCGACGCCCAGCGCCGCCACGGGGAAAACATGCTGCGGCAGGCCGAGAATGTCGGAGACCTGGGCTGCGTGGTTGCGGATGGCGCTGATCGGACAGGTCCCCAGCCCCGCCCGGTCGGCGGCGGCGACGAAGGTCGCCAGCACGATGCCGGTATCGACCGAGGCGTTGAAGAAGGGATCGAGGTAGTCGTTCACGAAAGGCCGGCCACGCCATTCGAAGAGCAGCCGGTGGCGCCGGTTGTTGGCGCAGAACACCATCATCACGGGCGCGTCCTTGACCCAGGGATTGTCGGGCAGCAGCGCCTCCAGCCTGGCGCGCTGGCTCTTGTCGGTGACGACGACGATATCGGCCTGCTGCAGGTCGCTCTTCGACGGCGCCGACAGCGCCACGGCGCAGAGCGTGTCGATCAGCGCCGGATCGACCGGCTTGTCGGTATAGCGCCGCATGACGCGCCGGTTGGCCATGTCGGCCAGCACCTCGACGTTCTTCGGCGCTTCGGCGAGATCGGGTGCCGTGCCGAAGCGGGCGCGCAGGATGGATTTCAGGCGGTCGAGCACGGGCAACCTCACACAGTCGTTGAACATCGCAGGAGCGCGCCACTCCCGGGCGCTCATGATGCGCCTGGGAGCGGCGCGCTCCAATGATTTCTAGCGCCCGAAGATATTTGGCAGGCCGGGGATGATCGACCTCTGCGCCGGCTGGCCGCCTTGCGCAGGCGCGGTCGAGCCGCCGCCGGTGATGCCGTTCGTCAGCGTCGAGGCCATGCCCGGCGGATCCTTGGCGCTGCCACGCACGACGTTGAGCGAGGGCGAGGTCATGGCGCCGCGCGCCGTCGTGATCAGGTAAGGCGCCGAGGTGTCTTCCGAGATCACGAAATTGATCGTGGTGTCGGTGGTCGAGGCGGCAAGGCTGGTCCTGGTGCTAATATTGGCCGTGGCGCCCTTGCCCTGCACGGCGAGGCCCTTGTCGGTGATGACGCCACCGGCGACATCGAGACGGCCCGAGAGCGGGCTGTTGTGGTTCACGAACCTGTTGAGCACCAGCGAGATGGCGTTGAGCAGGTTGCCGACGCCGACGCCACCCTTCTGGCCGACCGCGCCCAGCACATTGCCCAGCGTATTGTCGATGACGCCGCCGACCGCGCCGGTCGCCGCCGAGCCGATCATGGTCAGTGCCTTGTCGGCACCGGCATAGACATGGCCGCCGAGATTGGCGCCGCCCGAGAGCGAGCTCTTTATATCGCCGGACGTCGCGCCCTGGCCCTTGATCGAGAGGTTGGTGGCGTCGATCTTGCCGTCGATCGTCACTTTCACGCCGCCGCCGAACTGGTTGGTGCCCGAGGTGCTGCGCAGCATCTCGCCCAGCAGGATGCCGTTGGCATCGCCCTTGAGGTCGAAGGCGAGCGCGGGGTGGCGGCCATCGACGGTTCCGGAGAGGTTGAGGTTGCCGCTCCACAGCGCTCCCTTGAAGTGATTGAGCGTCAGCAGCCCGTCCTTCAGCACGACCGAGAGATCGGCATTGGCGATGCGCATCGGAGCCATCGCGAAGCTCGCGGCCGTGAACTTGATCGAGGCATCGACGCTGCGCAGCGGTGAGGTGTCGATGGGCTGATTGGCCGGCGCCCGGGCTGCCCCCTGGCCTCGTGCAGGAGCCGGTACGGCACCTCCCCCTGCGCTTGTGATCTTGTCGACATCGAAGGCATTGGCCTTGAGATCGGCCACGATGTTCGGCTTGCCGGTGAGCCTGGCCTCGACCGAACCGTCCAGCACCTGACCGTTGATCGAGAGGCTGCCCTTGTAGTTGGCAGCCGAAGGCGCGCCCTTGGCCGCGCCCGGCAGGCCGAGCTGGCCGGTGGCGCGGAGTGCATAGCCCATGGCGTTGACCGTCAGGTCCTTGAAGGTGAGATGCTCGACGTTGCCGGCGATGCCGCCGCTGGCGCTCACCGGCATGGCGGGTGCACTGGCGCCGCCGAGCTTGGCGACGCGGCTGAT